>JBAXBM010000054.1:0-10965 GCA_037141995.1 Candidatus Omnitrophota bacterium | reverse complement strand
AGCTCATCCATGCCGCGCGCCGCGGCATGCAAGTGCCGGAGGTCTCGGTGCAACACCGCACGATTAAACTTAACACCACTATGACTCATGAAGATCTTGTTATGACATGTCACAGCATCCTGCTCTTTGTCCAGCAGCAGTTCTTCTTCCAGTTTCTCTCCCGGGCGCAAGCCGGTGAACTTTATATCTATATCATGGCCAAGCTTCAGCCCGGAAAAAGCTATCAAATTCTTGGCAAGATCCATAACCTTGATCTGCTCCCCCATGTCAAGGATAAACAACTCCCCGCCATCCCCCAGGGCTCCGGCCTGCAGCACCAGCATACACGCTTCCTTGATGCTCATGAAATAACGCTTCACATCAGGATGCGTGATGGTAATAGGCCCGCCAGCCTCAATCTGCGCCTTAAAAAGCGGCACCACCGATCCGGCCGATCCTAACACATTGCCAAAACGCACCGCCATAAACCTTGTCTTGCTCCTGACCGCACGCGCCTGCAGGATCATTTCAGCCACACGCTTGGACATTCCCATGATATTGGAAGGATTGACCGCCTTATCCGTTGATATCATCACAAATCGCTCGACCGCATAATGATGGCTGGCATAGATCATATTCCGTGTCCCGAATACATTGTTCTTGACCGCCGCCACAGGGCTGTCCTCCATCAAAGGAACATGCTTGTGCGCCGCCGCATGAAAAACGACCTGTGGATGCGTCCGCGTGAACACATGAATCAAAAGGCCAACATCCCTGATATCTCCGACAATACTACGCACGCTTAAAGACGGATATTTGTCACGCAGCTCCAGCAGCAGGAAATATAGCGAATTTTCATAGTGATCAAAAAGCAGGATTTCTTTAGGCTCAAACGAGGCCACCTGGCGCGCGATCTCTGAACCGATCGAACCGCCCGCGCCTGTTACCAGAACCACCCGTCCCTTGATATAACGAAAAATATCTTCGGTCTGTGTGTACACCGCCTCACGCCCAAGAAGATCTTCGGGCCGAACCTCCCGGGCCCTGAGTTCCATCTCTCCGCTGATGATCTTATCCAGGCCAGGAACAACACGGATTTTCGCGTCCGTCCGCTCGCAATACGCCAGCACGCCGCGAACCGCCTCTCCCTTAGCTGACGGGATCGCAAGGATAATCTCATCGACCTTAAGATCATCAACCAGGCGCGGGATATCCTGCCGCTTCCCCATAATCTTAACACCATTGATCGTTTCCTTAATCTTGCTGCGATCATCATCCACAAAAGCAACAACACGCCCCATCCTTGGGTTCCTGTTGATTTCCTTCAACAGGATGGCGCCGGCTTCACCCGCTCCAACGATAAGTATATTATGATCGCGCCGCTTCTCATGCGTAAAGTGCATCCGGAATTCCCGGTAAAACCGTACCGCGAACCTCACACCGGACATCAACATCACGCACAGGATAAGATCAATGATCACAACACTCCTGGGGAATCCCATAAAACGGAAGAAAAATCCGTAAACTAAAACAAATATCATCGTCGCCAACATATTGGCCTTGAGGATATTCCAAAGATCCTGCGTGTCAACAAACTTCCACATCCCGGCATTAAGGCCAGCCACGCAAAGCACGCCCATCTTGACCGGAATAAGAATCATCAGCGCCACAGAAAGAGTCCGCAGGTCTTCGGCAGAAATATTAAAATCAAATCTGAGCAAAAATGCGGTAAAGAATGCCGCCACAACAAGGAATAAATGCAACGTGATAATAAGCGGACGACGAAAATCAAGGATGAACATTAACCATGGCGCCCGACGCGGGGCTATCGCTGTTCTTGGCATCAACCCCCCTTTCCTTTTCTTATCGCGTCTGTTAAATTCACAAAGAATGCCTGGGCCGGCGTCAACCGTGAGACCCCGTCAAATTTGCCGCCCTTGACCGTCCCATGCCGCGCAAGCGCTGAAGCGCCGGCCTGTTTTCCCTGCTTCTTGTGCCACAGCTGAACATGGCCCTTTTTACTCATTGATTGACGCTCCTGCAGAAATTGGCGATACTGCGGTCATACGTCTTTTCAGCCGCCTCAGGAAAAAAACATCCAGGAATCGCCCCTTTAGCCCGGTGATACCGCACGCATTCACAACATACCCCCCGGCGTGAACATCCCGCGTAGGTGCAGCTGCAACCTTCTTTATTACGCTCTTTGACACATTCCATAAAACCCCCCCCGATAACGATATCCCGCAACAATCCACCCACCCCATAATCCCAAAACACCGAGAACAGAAAGTATTTCCCCTGCCCAACGCACCGGCGTATGCCCGAAATAAATATGGATATCATGCTTTCCCGACGGGACAGAAAAAACAATCACGCCCAGCGGATTATCAGCCTCAATGTCAACTTTCTGACCATCAACAAGCACTGTCCAGCCAGGGAAATAATAATGGTTTAACAGCACCAGCGAAGGCTTTTGGCCCTGCATGATAAAAGAGTATGCCGCCGCCGGCTTCAAGGGGGCCTCTCCCAAAACAACAGCATCACCCCGAATCAGGCGGACAAGCGCTCCCGGCGGCACAGGCGCAATAACCTTGACTTTCCGGGGCAGATATTCCATCCTGTCCATCGGATGATGCGCATAAACCCAGGCCTTAAGATCTTTAGGATTTTCCTGATCAACCAAACGTGATGGCGTGGCGTAAGGATAATAACAAAACAAATAAACAGCACTTAAAATACAACACCCATACCATCGCTGCTTTTCAGGAATCAAATAAATAACCCCCGCAGCAAAGAAAGAATATATAAATGTCAGGATCAAAAAGAATCTCCACGGGAACTGCACTTTTTGTAACGCAGCAACAGCCTCCCAAATAAATTGTGATGACGGCGTCATAAGAAAAAGAAATGCCGCTGAAATTATCATCCAGAAAAGAGTGATGGCGGCCAATTTTATGTTCCTGCGGGACAGATGCCAAACGCTTGCCGCAAGAACCACGCTAAAAACAACACCAAGCACGCCCAACTGGAACGTCCTGGGGTCAGGCGGAAGAAAATACCCCATCCGTTGCAACGCAGGCTGCTGATAATGCTCCCACGCCGCAAATAAAGCCTGCCGGAGTGTCATAAAATGCAGATGAAAATTAGCCCATCCTTCTGTCGCGCGGTCTTCCAAAAATACAAATTTCATTTCCGCAAATAACGGCATCCAGAAATATGCCGACAAGAAAACCCCATACAGCAGGGCACCTGCCGCCAAAAACATTTTTAAAACGCGCTTCTCCCCCTGAATCACCATCAAACAAGCCGCATAAACAATGGCAAGCGGAAAAATCAGCATGGCCATAAGGTTATGACAAAGAATAAGCCCCGCAGAAGCCATGGCCGTACCGATAAATATACCCGGACCCGGCTTTTCAAAAATCTTATCTATGCTCAGTAAAAGAAGCGGCAAAAACAGAAACGCCATAAACTCCGCGCACGTGCCGCGATTATAAATATCCCATGAATGATACGGCGCGAAAAGATAAACAACCGCTGCGAACAAAGCCGCCTCACGCCCCCACCAGCGTTTAACAAAAAAATACATCACCATAACCGAAAGAAAAGCACTCAGAAGAATAAGCAGGTTCATTCCCAAAACAATATTACCCGTCAGGACCGCCATCAGCCCGGCACAATAGAAAAATAACGGCGAATAAAAATGCAATAACGGATACCCATAACCGTAATTCATATCCAGGCTCCATCGCCCGATGAAAAAACCATCCTGCCAGCTCTGAACAAAGGCCGCCACCTTGATAAACGCGATCTCCATATCCAGCCCTGACATCAGCTGGGTAGAAATAAAAAATCTTCCCCATACCAGTGTCAATATGAAAATAATTCCAACGGCAAAAGCATCCGGAAAACGCTTCTTCACAGACGTGCACATGCAAAAGATATCTGAAAAAACAGATCTGATGCCAGCCATCAATCGTCCCGCCTTTTTTCAGCGCACCGGTTGCGTCCGGCACGCAGAAAGAAAAGAATCCTGACCAAATCCAGTATGCTTATCAAAAAATCTTTAACTTTCAATTTTGACCCCTTGCGGTCAACCCATTCCCGAAGCGGATGTTCAATGCAGGAATGCTCAAGTTTTGACTTGCCCTCGTAAAAATCCCCCCAAGCCATAAACCGGGCAAGTATCTCAACATCAAATATCCAGCGCGTCATAAAAGGACGGGAAAAAACATTCCTTAAATCTTGGGTATTCCTGAAAAGTTTTGCCCCGCATTGCGTGTCATAAACGGGCAGGCGTAAAATCATGGAAACCGCTGTGGCAAAAATACGTCCTAAGAAATGGCGGGCCAAATGCCGCTCAATCTGCCGTCCCAAAAGCTTGACGCGCGCCCCCATGACAATCTCGCAATCATGATCGGAAAAGTAACTGATAAAATCCAGGAGACAAGATAGCGGGGCCGCAAGGTCTGCATCAAAATAGCCCACCAGATCATTTTGCCGGTCATCAAAAACCTTCAGAAATCCCCGGCGTACCGCTTCCGCCTTACCGACATTGCACGGCAAATGCAGGCACGCCACCTGTCGAGGATACGCACGTGACATGTCATCCAAAATGACTCCCGTCAGATCACGGCTGCCGTCATTAACAAATAAAAAATAAACATCAGGACAACTGACAAAGAAAGATGTGAAAGATTTCACATCAAGCCGTTTTGCCTCGTTAAAACAAGGGATAACAATACAGGCACGGGAACTCATGCCGCCTTCTTTGCCACAGACCAAATGGTCAATCCCGGGAACCTGATACCCCGACAGGATGCAAATATAAGAAACAAATTATCAAAATCCAGGATAGCTGTTATGATGCCGGATAAAATTCGGCCGCCACCCCATCGGCCAATGCCCGAATAATCTTTTTGCCTGCCGGGGGACACTTTTTCTTTCAGGCATTGCCATAGCCTCGGCCATAAAAGCACGCCGAACATACTTCCGTGATCAAAAGGAACAAGCCCGGCACGGTGAATGACAGCGCGCAACCGTGCAGGGGAATACCTGCGATAATGTGCCAAATGCCGATCATGTGCTGAAAAAAGAAATTGGAAAGCAGGGACGGTTAAAATAATAACTGCCCCGGCAGATGCATGTCGATCAACAAAACCCTGCAGAAATCCGCCATCATCCTCTACATGCTCCAGGACATCACACAATAAAATAAAATCATACTTCCCCTGCAGAAACCGGGGATCATTGAAAAACATCATTTTCCCGCGCGTCATGGCCGCGATATTTTCAAAATTCAAATGAATATCCAGCCCATGCGCTTCCGCTACCTGCGCGTCTGCCGACAACTCAGCAAGAACAAACCCATCGCCGCATCCGATATCCAGGATACGCAAGCCCATTGACGCAGAAGAAAATTTCGAAAATAACCTCCGGAGCATTTTTACCCGGGCTAATTCCCATGGATGACGCTGGGTGCTAGAGGAACATTCCTTCAAATCCATACAGAAATATTCTCCCAAAAGTTTAAAACCCCGCCACTGATCTTGAAACGACCAGCGCGGGGTTTATGAACTGAATCTTAAAACCCTTTACACCCTGCCGGCTGATCCCAGGACTTTTTCATTTTTCTGCTTGTAAACCTTGACCAACGCGTCACGGGCGGGCCCCAGGTACTTGCGCGGATCAAATTCACCCGGATTCTCAGCAAAAGTTTTACGGATCAGGGCTGTCATGGCCAAGCGTCCATCGGAATCAATGTTGATCTTGCACACCGCCGACTTCGCGGCGCGCCGCAACTGTTCCTCCGGAATACCAACGGCCGCTTCAAGCTTGCCGCCGAAAGAATTGATCATGTCCACATATTCGGTAGCCACAGAACTGGCCCCGTGTAAAACAATCGGAAACCCAGGGATACGGCGTTCAATTTCTTCCAGAATATCAAAACGCAATGGCGGAGGGACGAGAACTCCGGTTTTCGGGTCTTTGGTACACTGCGCCGGCTTAAACTTGTAGGCCCCGTGCGACGTGCCGATAGAAATCGCCAATGAATCAACGCCGGTCTTTTTAACAAAGTCCTCCACCTGGTCCGGTTGAGTATAAACCGAATGCGCCGCCACGACATCATCTTCAATACCTGAAAGCACACCCAATTCACCTTCTACCGTTACGTCATACTTGTGCGCGAAATCAACAACCTGACGGGTGAGCTCCACATTCTTTTCATAAGAATGATGAGATCCGTCAATCATCACCGATGAAAAACCGGACTCAATGCATGATTTTGCCAATTCAAATGTATCCCCGTGATCAAGATGCAGGGCCACAGGGATTTCCTTTACCCCTTTAGCCTTGGCGATCTCTTTCATCATCTCAACAGCCCCCTGCCCCATCCAGCGCAAAAGCGTAGGATTGGCATATTTACGCGCTCCTGAAGAAACCTGAAGGATAACGGGCGATCCCGTCTCAACACAGGCCGTAATGATCGCCTGGATCTGTTCCATGTTGTTAAAATTATACGCCGGGACAGCATAGCCTCCCTCAAACGCCTTACGGAACATATCTTTGGTATTCGATAAACCGAGCTCTTTATAGGAAACCATTTTCTCTCCTGTTTTAATTGGTTCTGTTAAACGTAGGGGCGGTTCGCGAACCGCACATACAATATACTCAATTTACATATCTCCAACAAGCAAAAAACTCAATTCATACCATACATTGACAAAACCCATACTATCACACTGTCACCTCGATACAGGCTCACCAAAATACCAACAGCCAAAAATGGGCCATAGGCAATCGCCGAATCCTGACGGCGGATCATCTTGACAACCCCAAATACAACACCAAAGAATGGCGCAATAAAAAATGCAATCAGAGCCGCCTGCCAACCCAAGAATGCCCCTGCCATCGCCAGCAGCTTGACATCCCCCCACCCCATAACGCCACCTTCTTCAACAGATTTCAGGATCTCATATATCTCCGGCCTCCGCGTCTCGGCTACAGATGAAAGCCGCATGTCAGCAACCAGTTTCACATCACGAAAAGCCTGCTGGAGATTGCCCCGGGCGTCAACATAACCGTCCTTATGCAGTGTCGTTAATAGCGCTTTTGGATCCTCCACCACTCCTTTAAAATCAAACTCAGTCACCACGCGCTTGCTGATGAGAACCTCTCCGATCAGCCCTGTCAGCCATAAAGAACAGCCGCCAATGATAGCCCCCTGCAGGGCATCCGCGAGAGCGGCCAAAGAAACCGCAAAAAACGGCAGAACCCGCATCAAGGTTATCGCGGCCCACTGCAAGAACAGCAACGAAAACGCCAGGATAAAAACCTGACTGTCCTCTTTCATCAAGGGGAGCTTCCGGCGCCACAAATTAAACCCGCAAATCACCATGCACGATCCCGCCATGATGATTGCCGTAATATTCCCTGCCGACAGAATATTATGTGCCGGGCCTTTATGTAAAACAGGGAAAATCATGCTTAAAATAAATCCCGCGCACATCCCGCCCACACTAACCTCATCGGGAATAATACGCCACTCCAGATCAACAAAAGATGCCACGATCAATAATCCGGTCAATACAAATACCGGCACAAGCGCCCATGAAAAACCAAAAACAATATATGACCATAAAAAAAGTGCAGCCGTTAAAAGTTCTACAACAAAATACCGCCACGCAATCGGCTGGTGGCAATCACGGCATTTCATGCCTAACAAAAGAAAACTAAAAAGCGGGATATTGTCAAACCAGCGGACCGCTTTCAAACATTGGGGACAATGCGATGAAGGAAAAACAATGGATTTATTGCGCGGCATACGGACAATGCACACATTCAAAAAACTCCCCGCCATAGCGCCGAACATAAAAAAGAAAACATGCCAATAAATACCCATATCTGATACTGTCATGAATTCACTTTCTTCTGGCTTGCCGTTAATAACTCCGCCCACATTTTTGCCTTAATATTATCGGGGAGCTGCATCTCTGCCCAGTGCTGAAACGCCAGGACACCCTGATAAAAAAGCATCTTGAGCCCGTTAACACCCTTAACTCCCCGACGCTTGGCCATGACCAAAAGCCTGGTTTCAGCCGGATTATAAATCAGGTCATAAACCATCATGCCCGCATGCAATGATTCTTCTTTAACAAGGCATGGATCATCTGCCTTCATTCCAATGGGCGTGGCATTAATCAATAGATCCGCCGTTTCAATATTCAAGTCAGCCACAGCCGCAACAATCTGGACACAAGAAGTATCCATACGCGCAGAAAGATCACGGACCAAGGCACCAGCCCGCGCCTGATCCACATCAAAAACCTTGATCACACGCGGCCTTTCCGGAAGAAGGCAAAGCGCGCTGATAAGCGCCCGCGACGCGCCGCCGGCGCCTAGGATCGCCACTGAACGGCCAGCCGGATTAAAACTTTCCTCCGTCAGGTGTGTCATAAATCCCGGGCCATCGGTATTGCGGCCGATCAATTTCCGGTCAGACGTAATGACAACCGTATTGACAGCCCCCACCTTGGTCGCAAAAGGATCCAGCGCATCAAGAAAAGGAATCACATTTTCCTTATGCGGAACCGTCACATTAAGCCCAAAAACATGGCTTTCTTTCTTTTTCAGTGCCGTAAAAAAATCTCCCAATTCTTCCTGCTTCATAGGAAAAAGTTGATACACCGCATCCACGCCCAACGCATCAAAAGCCGTGTTGTGCATAATCGGAGAAAGGCTGTGGCCCAGCGGATACCCCACAAGGCCGTACGTTGTTTTTTTGTCTAACATGGCATACCTTATGGCTGAAGACCAAAATCAATGTTACTTGTCCCTGTGGTTTTGCCCGTAACGGCAGCACAGGCTTTATTGACCGCGTTCAAATAGGCCTTAACAGAAGCCTCAATCACATCCGTTGACGCCCCCAGGCCTGTCACTTTATTCCCGTTAAAACTCACCCGCACGCGAACCTCACCCATCGCATCCTGCCCTTCCGTGACAGACTGGATACCATAATTGAGCAGATTACCTTTCAAACACGTAATCTCGTCGATAGCCACATAACACGCATCAATCGGGCCATCACCGGTTGCCTTCTTTTCATAAAACTTACCTGCAGACTTCAAACGCACCGTCACGTCCGGCTTAATATGCGTACCGCTCGTAACAGTCAAAGAATCAAGCGTCCAGATCTCCTTTGCCTCCTGGACTTCATCCTGAACAATCGCCACCAGGTCCTCGTCGAATACTTCTTTCTTTTTGTCACATAAATCCTTGAAACGCTCAAACGCGCGCACCAATTCATCGTCGGATAATTCCATGCCCAATTGTTTCAAACGGGACTTTAATGCATGTCGCCCCGAATGTTTCCCTAACACCAGTCCCGTGCCTGAACAACCAACATCTTCAGGGCGCATGATCTCATACGTTGTCGGCTCTTTCAGCATCCCGTCCTGATGAATCCCTGATTCATGACGGAACGCATTCCCGCCGACAATAGCCTTATTGGGGGCCACCACAAAGCCGGTGAACTTGCTGACCAAACGCGATACGCGCGTGATCTCCGTTGTATTAATATCCGTCGACACGCCAAAGAAATCACTGCGGGTACGCAACGCCATGACAATTTCTTCCATCGCCGCATTCCCCGCACGCTCACCAATACCATTAATGGTACATTCCACCTGGCGTGCACCGGCTTTTACCGCCGCCAGTGAATTGGCAACAGCCAAACCCAAATCATTATGACAATGAACTGAAATAACCGCCTTACCGATATTCGGCACATTCTCACGGATATCCGTAATCAGCTTCCCGTACTGCTCCGGCATCGCATAACCTACCGTATCAGGAATATTCACTGTCCGTGCTCCAGCCTTAATGACCGCTTCCAGCACACGGTACAAAAACACCTTATCACTGCGCGACGCATCTTCCGGCGAGAATTCAATATCATCCGTTTTCTGCCGCGCATATTTCACCGCATCAACAGCCATCTGAACAATCTCATCCGGCGTCTTTTTTAATTTATGCTCCAAATGAATCTTCGACGTGGCCAGAAAAATATGGATACGCGGATGCTTTGCGGATTTGAGCGCCTCGGCCGCGGCATCAATATCCTTTTTCACCGCGCGCGCTAATCCTGCTACCGCTGATGAACGAATTTTTTTCGCCACCATCTGCACCGAATCAAAATCTCCCTTGGAAATAACAGGAAACCCTGCTTCAATGATGTCCACCCCCAAACGCTCCAGGGACAAAGCCACTTCCAGTTTTTCCCTCTGATTCATGCTGGCGCCCGGCGCCTGCTCACCGTCGCGCAAGGTCGTATCAAATAATATAACCTTATCTTTCTTATTCATAAAAACCGTCTTTCCTGATTTGTAAATGAAAAAGACGCATGCGTTGCGGCATGCGTCCTTTTATTATCATCACACCCTAGCACGCCTTATTTTTTGATCCAGGACATCATCCCTCTAAGTCGTTTGCCGACCTCTTCAATCTTATGATTATCCTGATCTGCCCGCATTTTCAGAAAAGCGGCACGGCCTTGCTTGTTTTCCTTCATCCAATCACGGGAAAATTTACCCTTCTGAATCTCGGAAAGGATTTTCTTCATTTCCTTGCGTGTACGGTCAGTCACCACACGCGGCCCGCGTGTATAATCCCCATACTCAGCCGTATCAGAAACACGCTTGCGCATACCAGCAATACCTTCCTCAAAAATAATATCAACAATGAGCTTCAGCTCATGCAAACACTCGAAATATGCCATTTCAGGGGCATAACCTGCCTCAACCAAGGTGTCAAAACCAGCCTTGATGAGCTCGCTCGTGCCGCCGCAAAGAACAGCCTGCTCACCAAAAAGATCCGTTTCCGTTTCTTCCTTAAACGTCGTCTCAAAAACACCGGCACGTGTCCCGCCCAAGCCTTTAGCATACGCCAACGCCTGATTGAGTGCGTCACCTGATGCATTCTGATGAA
>JBAXBM010000053.1:0-11219 GCA_037141995.1 Candidatus Omnitrophota bacterium | reverse complement strand
ATCTTAATTGGGGAGGTTCGAAAGAAAGTTCACGCGGTGCGAATAGTTCCATTGCTGCCCAGATTGTTACGATTGAACCGACTTTTGGCGACATGGTGGTTACTGCGAATTATTATATCCCCTCGCTCAAGAGTGTGCCGGTGGTGGACGCGGGCCCGGATATCACAACAAGCGCAGGCAGTACGTTAGATATCCTTGTGACGTCGAGCATGGATTGGGATAAACGGCCGTATCGGGGGTTTGGGTGCCAGAAGAATAATCCCTATGCGGTAGCCCAGTATGTTTCTTTTAAAGAGTTGGCTGACGGCAAAGTGATATATAGATTCAACTTCGGGAGTGGCGGGGATTATACATGTACTCTTTCAGCTAAAGAGTGGGGAATCGGATTCACGGTTGAAGGAAGTGATAATAGTATTGTGCATGTGAAATAAGGTTTTTGTTCAGCCATTTCCTATGGATAGGGAGAAGTTTAACATCCCGCATTTTTCATTACAGGAAGGCGCGGGATGTTTTAATTTTGGAATGAATTATTTCAACACCGGCGCGAGCCATTTCTGGGCTTCGGCGACGGGCATGTTCTTGCGGCGGGCGTAATCTTCAAGTTGCCCGTTATCAATTTTCCCGATGGGAAAATACCGGGCGGCAGGGTGGGCGAAGTAGAGGCCGCAGACAGAAGCCGCCGGCATCATCATGAAGGTTTCAGTCAGCCTGATATCTGTCAGGGTTTCTGCCCTAAGAAGGTTAAAGAGAGCGGCTTTTTCCGTATGATCCGGGCAGGCGGCATAGCCGGGGGCCGGGCGGATGCCGCGGTATCTGGCGGCCAGGATATCGTCGAGGGATAGTTTTTCATGAGGCGCGTAGCCCCAAAGTTCCCGGCGCACTTTTTCATGCAGGACTTCCGTGAACGCTTCGGCCAGGCGGTCGGCAAGTGTTTTAAGGAGCATCACCTTGTAGGTGTCATTATCCACGGCATGGATCGCCGCATCCATCCCGATCCCGGCGGTTACGGCAAAAGCGCCGATATAATCCTTAATCCCTGAATCTTTGGGTGCTACAAGATCCGCGAGGGCGGTATAAGGCTCACCCTCACATGTCTTTCGGACTTGCTGGCGCAGGGTGAAGAATGAAGTGGCTTTGGTGGTACGCGTTTCATCCATGTAAACATCAATATCATCGCCGGCGCTGTTGGCAGGGAAAAGGCCGATCACAGCCTGGCAAGTTAAAAGTTTTTTAACAATGATCTCTTCCAGCATGGCTTGCGCGTCCGCAAAAAGATTGGCGGCTTCTACCCCCATGGCGGTGTTTTTTAGGATAGCCGGATAACGTCCCTTGAAGCCCCAGGCGTAGAAGAAGAATGACCAGTCGATCCGTGCACAAACTTCCTGTATATCAACATTCTTGAAATGTTTGACGCCTAGAAAAGAAGGTGTGGTGATGGGGACGTTGGCCCAGTTGTTTGACATTTTATGAGCACGAGCCTCAGCCAGCGGCACAAGGTCCCAGGCGGCACGTTCCCGGGCAAAGGCTTCGCGGAGTTCTTCCTGCCGGGATGTATGGGCGGCAAGGAAGGCACCGCGTGTCTTTTGATCCATCAGGTTGCGGCAGGCGGTGACGCTTTTTGAAGCATCTTTCATGTGCACCACAGGTCCGCGGTAGCATGGTGCTATCTTGACGGCGGTATGGTTTTCCGAGGTGGTGGCGCCTCCCAGGGCAAGAGGGATGGTGAAGCCTTCTTTTTCCATGGCGCCGGCAATCTTGACCATTTCATCAAGAGACGGTGTGATAAGGCCGGAAAGCCCGATGATGTCTGCTTTTAATTCTTTGGCTTTGGCCAGGATCGTTTCGGTTGAGACCATGACACCCAGGTCGATGATTTCAAAATTATTGCAGGCCAGCACTACGCCAGCAATGTTTTTGCCGATATCGTGCACGTCACCCTTGACGGTGGCCAGCAGCATACGCCCGGATGTTGTTGCCGCGGTATCCTTGGATTGTTCGATGGCCGGCTGGAGGCAGGCCACGGCTTTTTTCATGACCCGCGCACTTTTGACGACTTGAGGAAGGAACATTTTCCCTTCACCAAAAAGGTCGCCGACATGATTCATGCCTTTCATGAGGGGGCCTTCGATGATGGAAAGGGCGCGCGGGTATTTTTGAAGGGCTTCGGCAATATCAACCTCAATAAAATCTGTCAGCCCCTTGACAAGGCTGTGGGCGAGGCGCTCCTCAAGAGGGGCGCGGCGCCAGCTTTGGTCTTCAACGATTTTGGGCCCGCGGGCTTTAAAGGTTTCGGCAAATGCGACAAGCTTTTCTGTGG
Organism: Candidatus Omnitrophota bacterium; assembly: GCA_037141995.1. Classification (GTDB taxonomy): domain Bacteria; phylum Omnitrophota; class Gorgyraeia; order Zapsychrales; family Fredricksoniimonadaceae; genus Fredricksoniimonas. The sequence continues at coordinate 8,902 of JBAXBM010000053.1, read as the reverse complement.
CATCCGGCTGGCGGTTGAGGATCACATTTTCAACAAGGGAAAAAAGGTCGCGCGGGATCTCTTCATAAACAGCCAGCATCCCGGCATTGACAATGCCCATATCAAGGCCCGCTTTGATGGCATGGTACAGGAAAACGGAATGCATGGCTTCCCTGATGGTGTCATTGCCGCGGAAGGAGAAGGAAACATTGCTGACCCCTCCGGATGTGCGGCAATCGGGGAGTGTTTGTTTGATTTCGCGTACGGCTTCAATAAAATCCAGGGCATAGTTATTATGCGCGTCAATGCCGGTGGCAACGGCAAAAATATTCGGGTCGAAAATAATATCTTCCGGCGGGAAGCCGATTTCGTTGAGGAGGATGCCGTAAGCCCTGCGGCAGATGGCGACTTTGCGTTCCCGGGTATCGGCCTGGCCATTTTCATCAAAAGCCATGACAACGGCGGCGGCGCCGTAAGCCATGATTTTTTGGGCCTGGGCCTTGAAAATGATTTCCCCTTCTTTAAGGGATATCGAATTGACAATGGCTTTCCCTTGGAGGCATTTGAGACCGGCCTCAAGCACATCCCAGCGGGAAGAATCGATCATGACCGGCACGCGCGCGATATCGGGTTCGCTCATGGCAAGGTTCAGGAATTTCACCATGGCCGATTTGCTGTCAATCATGGCATCATCCATGTTGATGTCGATGATCTGGGCGCCGGCATCGACCTGCTGGCGGGCAACGGCAAGCGCGTCGTCATATTTCCCGTCGATAATGAGTTTTGAAAATTTCTTTGATCCGGTCACATTGGTGCGTTCACCGATATTGATGAAAGACGCGACAGGTGCAGTCCCGTCGGATAGTTTCGCGGCATCGCAGATTGTGAGAGGCTCAAGGCCGCTGTAACTGGAGCGCGGTTTGATGGCCGGGATGATGCGCGGGGCAGCAGACTTGACGGCATGGGCAATGGCGCGGATATGATCCGGGGTGGAGCCGCAGCATCCGCCGAGGATATTCACCAGGCCGTTATCGGCCATTTCTTTGACCAGAGCGGCCATCTGATCCGGTGTTTGGGTGTATTGCCCGAACTGGTCGGGAAGCCCGGCATTGGGATAGGCGCTGACAAAGGTGCCCGCATTTTTTGCCAGTATTTCAAGGTGCGGGGTCATATCTTTGGCCCCGAGCGCGCAATTAAATCCAACAGCTAAAGGGCGGGCATGCTGCACCGAGATCCAGAATGCTTCCGCTGTTTGCCCTGACAGCGTTCGCCCTGAGGCGTCAGTGATTGTCCCTGATATCATGATAGGTAAGGCTTTTGCAGCTGCGGCATTGTAAGAAAGCGCGGCATGGATCGCGGCTTTGGCATTTAAGGTGTCAAAAATAGTTTCGATGAGTAAAAAATCAACGCCGCCTTCAGTCAGTCCTTTGATTTGCGCGGTGTAAGCATCCGCCAGGCGGTCAAAATCAACGGCGCGGTACCCGGGATCATTGACATCAGGAGAAATGGATGCTGTGCGGTTTGTCGGGCCGATTGACCCGGCCACAAAACGCGGGCGTGACGGATTTTTGCGCGTTACGGCATCGGCCGCCGCGCGCGCGATGGTGGCAGAAGCCAGGTTCAGTTCATGCGCCAGGTTTTCCATATGGTAATCCGCCATGCTGATGGCATTGGCATTAAAAGTATTGGTTTCAATGATATCCGCGCCGGCTTCAAGGTAAAGGGTGTGGATGCCGGCAATGATATCGGGGCGGGTGAGGGATAATAGGTCATTGTTCCCTTTAAGGTCAGTGGCCCATGATTTAAAACGTGCCCCGCGGTAGTCCTTTTCATCCAGGTTATGGCGCTGGATCATGGTGCCCATGGCGCCGTCGATGATCAGGATGCGTTCACGTAAAAGTTTAGCCAGAGGATGGGTAGTGGTATTGTTAGTCATGGGTAAAAAGATAATAGAAAGAGATATTAAAGTCAACATAGGATTTTTAAAGATAGGATATGTTAAATATATATCATTTCTCGCCTATTGTAGGGAACGGTCTTCGACCGTTCCGCTACTATTTTTGGTATCTATTAAGTCTTTATTAGACACACAGCCGCATAGGCATATAATGAATAAGTTAAATATGTTGACCGGCAATGCCGGAATGGCCATGTTGTCTTGGAATAATGGAGGTTGTATATGAATAATTTACGTTTGGGGGTATTGTCAGCGGTAATGACTGTTCTGGCGGCAACGTCAGTGCTGGCGGCGGATGCGTATGGTATTGATAAGGCGCACTCTTCTGTGGGGTTCAGTATCAGGCACATGATGATCTCAAAGACGGTCGGTGTGTTCGATGATGTCGACGGAGTTATTCTTTTTTCTCCAGACGACCTTGCCGGGTCGAAATTGGATATGACGATCAAGGCCATAAGCATTAATACCCGCAATGAACAGCGCGACAAGCATTTGCGCAGTGCTGATTTCTTTGAGGCGGATAAATTTCCTTTGATTGTTTTCAAAAGTAAAAAGATCGTAAAGTCGGAGGGGGATAATTATACGGTCACGGGTGATTTGACCATGAAGGGTGTTACGCGTACTATTGATATTCCTGTGACCGTGCTCGGTCCCGTGAAGAATCCTATGAGCGGGGCTGTGGGGCTCGGCTTTGAGGCGAACTTTAACATTAACCGCCAGGATTATGGTATTTCATGGAACAAGGTCCTCGATAACGGCGGCCTGATGATCGCCAACGACGTGGCTGTCCAGGTTTCGCTGGAGACAAGTCATAATCTTAAGTAAGGAATTAGCAGGGTTCGACATTTAAGTTTGATTGTTGTAAACTTACTGGAGGTTTGAATGCATAAACGGCGTGTCTACGTTGACACTTCAGTTTTCGGTGGGGTTTTTGACAAGGAATTTGATGTCCCAAGTCACAGGTTCTTTGAGCTTGTGCGTAAGGAAAGATTTCTTTTGGTAGTTTCACCGACTATTCATGCAGAAATTGAATTTGCACCAGCTCAGGTAAAGAAGTTTTTTCAGGAAATGCTGTCTTATGCGGATGAATTAGATGTTACAGAGGAAGCATTGGTCTTAAGCCGTGCTTATTTGAAACAAAATATCATTCCACAAGCTTGTGCTGATGATGCTTTGCATGTGGCTCTCGCAACGGTTTCAGGGTGTAAAATGATTGTTAGTTGGAATTTTAAGCATATTGTACATTTTCAACGGATTCCTTTGTATAACGCAATAAATATAATGCACGGATATCATGAAATTGGAATTTTTTCACCGCAGGAGGTTATGAATTATGAAGAAGACATTTGATTGTGTGGAAATGAAGAATCAATGTGCTCAAAAGGTCAGGCAGATGATTGGCGCTGTGAGTATAAAACAAGAATTGGCTTTCTGGAAGAAACGTGCTGAGGCATTAAAGTCGGGTGTTCAGCGTACTAAGACAGCAACAACTTAGATTGATTTAATAACTGTCGATATGGAACCCCAAGGATTTCAGAGAGGTGTCGGATGAAAGAAAAAATCATTGCGTGCATTGACCAAAATGTTCCGTTGATTTATCGGGAAGGCATGAAGAATTTTATTCGGCCTGTCATTAGAATTCAGACAAAGAAATGCGTTACGGGATCTCTTCCTGTCGGGAGTTCTAAAATAGGAGGTTTCCCTGATTTGCCTTCTGGGGTTGAATGGCCATATTCTTTGAAGGATAAGGAGAAATATCGCTTCGTCGCCCAATTTAACTTAAAAGAGTTAGTCTCTTTTGATGAAGAAGGTGTCTTGCCCAAAGATGGAATGTTATATTTCTTCATTGATTTTGGCAGTGGGACGGTCCTCTATTCCTCGTCACCCGTCGATCAGATTGTTCGTGCAGAAGTGCCCGTAATACGCAAACCTGAGAAACTTTCTTTCAGAAAATCTTTAAATCTTTTGATGAGCCTTTCATGAATTATGATGAATACCAGTTGGAATTTTCAAAGGGATATACTCTTCCTGATGCTGCTTCAATATATGCGGAGTCTTTACAGAAGGATGTGGGGCGGTTGCGTGAGGATGATCCTTTTCCTGAAGAGTTAATGGATAATGCATATATATATCCTGAATTTCCTGATCACCATTTGCTGGGCTATGCGCATACGCTTCAAGGTAATCAAGAGCAATTAGACTGGCGGCTTTTGTTCCAATTTAGTTTGGATGAGATTGACGGATCAGGTGGGGCGAGCGTGAACTTCTATTTCTCTATAAAGTCAGAAGCATTACGAAATTGTGATTTTAATGATGTGCGTGTGGATGTCCTTAACTAAACGCTGATTGTGGCGTAAGCGATGGATGCAGAGAATGCTTTCGGGATGATAGGACATCGCAAGGATGTTTATTTCAGGGTTGAGAAGCGGATTGGACGTGGTTAAGAATTAACATGATTATAACTTCCGGGGAGTTTTATGGATCAGATCAAAATTTTCCTTGATGAAAAAGATATGCCGCGGCAGTGGTATAACCTGGCGGCGGATTTACCGACGCCGATGTTGCCGCCGCTGACGCCGGATGGCCAGCCGCTGGCGCCGGCCATGCTGGAGGCTGTTTTTCCTAAGAATCTTATTGAGCAGGAAATGAGCACCAAACGCTGGATTGATATTCCTGATGAGATCCGTCAGGTTCTCTTCCAGTGGCGGCCTTCGCCGTTGCGGCGCGCGGTGCATCTGGAGCGTTTCCTGAAGACGCCGGCGAAAATTTACTATAAGGATGAAAGCATTTCTCCGTCGGGAAGTCACAAGACCAATACCGCCGTGGCTCAGGCGTGGTATAACAAGCAATTTGGTATCAAGCGGATCACAACGGAGACGGGTGCCGGGCAATGGGGGACAGCCCTGGCGTATGCCTGTCATATGTTCGGCCTTGAATGCAAGGTTTTTATGGTCCGGGTCAGTTTTGAGCAGAAGCCCCTGCGTAAGATCATGATGAACCTCTGGGATGCCAATTGTGTCGGGAGTCCGTCGATGGAAACAGCGGCCGGCCGCGCCATCCTCAAGGAAATGCCGGATACGCCCGGCAGCCTGGGGATTGCCATCAGCGAGGCGATCGAGCAGGCAGTGACCGATAAGTCAGGCAAGACGCGCTATGCCCTGGGCAGTGTGCTTAACCATGTGCTTTTGCATCAAACCATCATTGGTTTGGAAGCGCAAAAGCAGTTAAAAAAAGTGGGGATAAAGAATCCGGATGTGGTGATCGGGTGCGCGGGCGGCGGGAGCAATTTTGCGGGCATTGCTTTTCCTTTCACGCGTGAAAAGATTAATGGCGCCAAGATTGATATTATTCCCGTTGAATCTGCGGCTTGCCCCAAAATGACCAAAGGCCGTTTTGCCTATGATCATGGGGATGTGGCGCAGATGACGCCGTTATTGCCCATGCATACGTTAGGCCATATGTTTATCCCGCCGGCAATTCATGCGGGCGGTTTGAGGTATCACGGCATGGCACCGCTGGTAAGCCAGGCGGTGGTGGAAGGGCTGATGCGCCCGTGCGCGGTGGATCAATTGCACAGTTATGAGGCGGCCATTCTCTGGGCAAGGACCGAGGGATTTGTCATTGCCCCTGAAACATCAAACGCTGTGGCGGCGGTTATCGCGGAGGCCAAGAAAGCCCGCCGGGAAGGGAAAGAGAAGGTGATCCTTTTTAATTTGAGCGGGCACGGCCTTCTGGATCTTTCCGGTTATGACAAATATCTGGGGGGGCAACTTGAAAGTTCGAAAGTCCCTCTGGATGAAATAAAAAGATCATTGGCGCGTGTCCAGGTTGTACATCGGGCTGTTGCGCGCAAAACCGGAAAATGGTAGGGATGCGCATGATGCCGCGGAAGGGATATAACTGGAATCCCGTGTCTATCTGCGGATGGCCGGGTTTTGAAATATCACGGGGTGATATTAAGATAGGTGTTGTTCCCCGGGTTGGCGGGCGCATCATGTCCCTCTGTTTCCGCGGGGAAGAACTTTTGTATGCGCCGCATGCCGGCGAGGTTGATGTGCCAGGCCTTGGGCCTGTGGATGACCTGGCCGCGTTCAAGCGGGCAACAGGGTTCAGGATTTTTGGCGGGGATAAAACATGGGTGGGGCCTGAATGGTCATGGCTTGAACGGTGCCCGCCGCTTGATCTTGATGCAGGGGCGTATGTTTATGCGGAGCAGGATGGTTCCTGCGTTATGACCAGCCCTGTGTGCCGGGAGACAGGCTTGCAGGTAATACGGCGTGTGGGTTTTGTTCCGGATGTGAACAGCACGGAGATACTTTTGGTTGAAACATTGATAAACAGGGCAGATCAGCCGCTTGAACGCGGGGTCTGGAATGTTACGCAGATAACCAAGCCTTTTCAAGTTCAGTTGCCTGTTGTCCCGGGAGGATTGAGGTCGTATCATCTGGAAGACAAGACATTGCCGGACCCTCTCCTTGCGCTGGTAGAAAAAAATGGTTGGGTGATGGTGCCGTGTGAGGGGGATGTGTGTTTCAAATTCGGTGCTGTTTTGCGGGAAGGGCACACGGCGGTATGGAAAGAAACGCCGCAAGGCAGGGTTATTTTCGCGCGTTTTTTTGATATCGCGCCAGGCGCGGCGTACGCGCATCAGTCCATGGCAGAAGTTTTTAATTCTTCCCATTACCCGTACGGGGAGGTCGAGGTGCATGCACCGTTGTCAGTTATCCCGCCGGGAGGGCAGGTGTCGCTGACACAGCGGTGGCGGATTTTTGAGGCAGGGGAATAACAGATTGTCCCGGTTTCCGGTTATGAAAGGAATGTTTATGCGCCGTTGGGTGATATTTCTTGTATCTGCTGTATGCTTGTGTGTGCCGCTGACAGCGTCGGCACAGTCTTTCCGTGCAAACAATCCGGATGGGGATAAATTTGTTTTTGCCCGGAGTTTTATCACTGGGCTTGGGTATTACGGGAAACTTGATACCCGTCTCAAGGCAGAGGCTAAAGCCGGCAACAGCTATGTGCATGATGTGAAGGTGATTAAGGAATTGGTCAAGGCGCGCACCCTGGATAATACCGAGTTGCGGGTGGCAAAAAACTATCTTGTCAAATACCTTGATTCCGGCAATATGTTAATCCGCAAGGTGGCCTACAATGCCATTGCCGCGTATGAACAGCATATCATTGTCAGCTCAAAGGAGCGCCGCCTCTGGCAGTCTTACCAGCGTTTCCGGGAGACGGGGCTTCCGAAAGATTTTAATATGGAAGAATTTGCCCGCGGCATGATGTCCCTGTCTGAAGAGCGCAAAGCAGCGGCGATCGCCGTGCTTGAGGCTGTGGTGATGTTTAAGACGGTCCTTTTGAGTGCCGAACGCTGCGCGGACGAAAAGTGCCGTGAACTGGCCCTGACCGAGGTCGAGCGGGAGAAACTTCTGAAAAAGCTTGATGTTTTTTCTGACGGCAATACCGATTGGGGGGTCAGAAAAGGCCAGCGTACTTTTGAAGCCGCCGTGGCTGCTATCCGGGAAATTCTTGAAGATACGCTTTATGCGAGCCGCCCATGAATAAGGGGGGCGCGGGTTCAGATCCGCGCGGGCTTTCATTCCCTGAAGTGCGTGTTGTGGAGGCTTCGGCCGGATCGGGGAAAACGTATGCTTTGGCCAAGCGTTATGTTCAGCTTGTCCTTTATCTGACCCGGGAGCGTAAAACTCCGCCGATCCATACCATCCTTGCGATCACGTTCACGAATAAAGCTGCTTTTGAAATGAAGGAGCGCATCCTGCGTTTCTTGAAAGAATTGGCGCTTGGGCTCATGCCCCCGGAAGAAGAACGGCGCATGCTTGAAGGGATAGGTATGCCTTCGGCGGAAGCAAAACAGCTTGCGGCCAAGGTCATCGATGCCATCCTGCACAATTACAATTATTTTCAGGTTGAAACGATTGATAAATTTATCAATTCACTCCTTGTCAGCTCGGCGTTTCAGATCGGCCTGACCGCCAATTTCCGTATTAAAACGAATGCCCGTGAATACCTGGCACTCAGCCTCGATGAACTCATGGATGATGCGGTTTCGGATAAAACCCTTCGCCATGCTTTTGATGATTTTTTAACGAGCATGCTGCTGGTCGAGGCGCGTTCGGCGTGGATTCCGCGCGAAGTGGTCCTGGATACGCTGGAACAGCTATGGGGAGAATATAATACCTACGCGCGGCATTTTATACCTCCCGCTAAAGTCCCGGCGGACATGATCAGCGTTAAACAGCGGGTTGTCGAGGCGGTGCAGGCTTTTGCTGCGGATATGCCGGAGGGGGCCCACAAGACTTTTATTAAAAGTGTGACAGGTTTCGCGCAGGCGCATCAGAAGGGGTTTCGTTTTTCCCAGGGATTGTCGGCGTATTTTGAGCCGGGGAAAAATATCCCGTTGACAAAGGCGCTGGTGCTTGAGGCGCGGCATGAGGATCTCTGGGCTGTGATCCAGAAGGGGTTTGCGGCGGCCGCGGAGCTTGAGGTGCGGCATTTGTATGATCCGTATGTCCGGTTGTGGGAATACGCGCGGCAGTACCTTGAGAGAATGTGTGTGCGCGAAGATATCATGTTCCTGGGAGAGTTGAACGCCAAAGCCCGCCAGGTTTATGAAGAAGGGGTGGCGCCGGAAGAGTTGTATTACCGGCTTTCCACGCGTTTTGAGCATTATCTTTTTGATGAATTTCAGGATACGAGCCGTCTGCAGTGGGAAAACTTGCGCCTCCTGCCGGAGGACGGCATTGCCAAGGGGGGAACCCTGTTTTATGTCGGGGATAAAAAACAGGCGATTTATTCTTTCCGCGGCGGCGACACGCGCTTGTTTGATGATGTGCGCGCGCAGTACACGGCCCCCGGGTATCATCCTTCCTGTGAAGTTTTAAGTACCAGCCGGCGCGGTCACCCTCGAAAACTGCCACCCCTTTGTGCGCGAACTGTGGGGCCGTT
>JBAXBM010000052.1:0-11256 GCA_037141995.1 Candidatus Omnitrophota bacterium | reverse complement strand
CAAAAAGCCATGAAAAATCCCGATAAGGAACAGCCCCTTCCAGAATCCGTTTGAACGCATAAAGATCACGGCCATGATCTCCCTGGGAAAGCGCAGTCTGATAATTGCCTAAACTGGCAAAAATCCATGCTCCCACAGCCGCTGTCAAACAGAAGAAAAATATTTTCTGATATTTAATCAGCACACGCACCATAAATCTGCTCCTGCGCCATCGTTTGATCCGCATTTTTTATGGCAGAGATCCTGCCGCAGCTTTGAAAATATTGATAAAACAAATTATCATACAATCCGTATTTGATCTGATCACAAATATTCAGATTTGAATTAGACAAAGCTTTAGTGGTTATATACTATATTGCAGACATTTAACAGAAAATTCTTTAATGACAATGCACACCACACCCCCCAACGTCCTGCTCCTTTATCCAAAGACAGGCATGGATTTTGGATCAACCATCGCGCCCCCGCATGCCCTGCTGGCCGTAGCCGCTCCTCTAATAAAAAACGGTTATACTGTCACCCTGCTTGACCAGCGCACGAACATCATCTCTGCTGAAACATTAAAAGACCTTGTTTCAAATAACCTGATCGCCATCGGCATATCAGCCATGACCGGCACTCAAATCCGTCACGCGCTTCATCTTGCCGCCATCTGCCGTGAAGTCACCCAAGGTCATGTCCCCATCATCTGGGGCGGTTGCCATCCCTCCGTCCTCCCTGAACAAACAGCGCAGCATAGCAGCGTTGATATCGTTGTTTCCGGCGAGGGAGACCAGACAATACTGGAATTAATCAACGCCCTTGCGCGGAAATCAAGCCTGCATCATATCCAGGGAATCGTTTATAAAGATGGCCCCCATATTATTCGTACCGCTCCCAGGGCCCTGCTGAATGTCGAAGACCTGTTACCGGTCCCATGGGAACTCCTTAATATCGAACACTACATCCATCGCGATATGTATCTGAAAAACAGCACCCGTGTCCTGGATATCGGCCAAACCAGCCGGGGTTGCCCCTTCCAATGCGGATTCTGCAGCAGTTCCTCAATCCGCCAGCGCCAATGGCGCCCCATGTCGGTTGACAAAAGCCTCGCCATGATCACTGAAACTGTTAAACGTTTCAATCTCGACGGTATTTGGCTGCGCGATGATGAGTTTTATATTGACCGCGGCCGTGCCGATGCGATTTGTGAAGGTATTATTGAAAAAAATCTCAAAATCGCTTTTTATACTTCCGGAACTCGCGTCGATGTCTTTGAAAAAGCCACAGATAAAGAAATCGCCACCCTTAAACGCGCCGGCGCGTTTACCCTCAAGTTCGGCGCGGAATCAGGATCGCCGCGCATTCTCAAGCTCATGCAAAAAGGCATCCGCATCGAGCAAACCCTGGCCGCGAACCAGCGCTGCAAAAAACACGGCATTATCCCGGCCTTCAGTTTCATGGTGGGTTATCCGACTGAAACTTTCGATGATATCAACCAAACCATTGACCTCGCCTTCCGCCTAAAAAAAGAAAATCCCGCGGCTCAGCTGGAAACCATGGCAATCTATACCCCCCTGCCGGGAACACCAGACTTTAAACTAGCCCTTGATCACGGGCTTAAACCGCCTGAAAGCCTGGAAGGCTGGGCTGACTGGATCTTTGATGATTATGACCTCAAGGGACAACGCAGCCCCTGGTTTTCACGCGAGGAACGCGTGGCTTTAGGCAATATTTCCTATATGAGCATTTTAGCCAATGCCCTGGTCAATATTATGGGCAGCATCCGCCATCGTCCCACACGCTTTTGCGCGCAAACCGTTGCCCGGCTTGTCAGTCATTATTACAAGCTCAAACTGACAAATAAAATGTACCGCCACGCTCCAGAGCTTGGCCTGATCCGAAAAGTACGGCATGAACTTTTCTACACCAGCGATCTAACCTTATCATGACAGCCAGACCATTTGCTAACGTTATATTCTTACGCTTGTGGATCATCATCTTGACACCTGTGATTATCCTGATGACACTGATCGCCTTAATAGTCGTCATGCTCGCTAAACTGATCCTGTCTTTCCGCAGGCATTGACATGCGCCGAAGTCCTGTGACATTTTTCAAACTCAAATACACCTCTGCCTTCTTTAACAATGCCTCTACATCTTCTGCTTGATGCAGCTTCTGATAAATATTCATCAACAACACATACCCAGATGATTTCTTTGGATTTAACACCAACGCCTGTTCAAGCGCTTCTCGCGCCTGTAACATTCTTTTCTGCTTATAATAAACCGTTCCCAGACAGAATAGAGGCTCGGCATACCCGGGATAACGTCTAACAATCTGTTTAAGCAAATACTCAGCGTCAGTCCATCGCTCCTGGCGCACATAACATGCCGCCAGGGCCAAAAGATCCCCTGGAACATAACTGCCCAATAAAACACTTTTTTCAAGATTTTCCAAAGCTTTACTAACATCGCCCGTCCCAAGATACTCTCTTCCTAACAAAGCATACCCCTGGCCGTCTGCCGGATAATCCCTTACCCAGGCGCTGGCAACATGATAGTTGCTTTTCCAGTCACCATTCAAAAATAAAGTCAGCACAATACAAACACCCAGCACACAAACATACAGCTTGTCCGACAACCGTCCCGCATATTTTCTGATACAATCACAGCCAAACAGCTTATTCAAGAAAAAAGCCGCCACAATCAATAAACCTATCGACGGCAAATACATGTAGCGGTTTGCCATGGGATTAGCTATAGGGACAGAATTCGACAGCGGGATATAAAAAACAACATACCACCATATAAAAAAAACACACTCCTTATATCGACGCCAAAGCAAAATAAAACAAGCCATCAATGCCATAAAACATATCGCGATCCAGGCTGCCGCAGCTGCAGTCAAAACACTCAACGGCGGACAATAATGCCCCGGTATCATTTTTACTGTCCATGGCGCCGACACATTGACAAGGTAATTCTGCCAAATATACCCCATGAGAAAAACATGATTTAATAAAGATCCGCCCAGCCAATGAAAGGCGCCTGCTGCGGCCAAAGGTGTTGGAAAAACTATAAAATACAAATATAAAAACAAGAGGAAAATCAACACGAATCCGCCATACGCCGCGGCTCTTGGCCGTGACCCCGGACGCGGGATCCCCATTATCTGATCAAAAACAATAATCACCAACGGCAACAAGCATGCCGATTCCTTGCTGAATACCGCCAAGCCGTACATCACCAACGAAGCATAATAATGCCGCTGCTTCAAATATCCAGACCGGCTGAATCTGATCCATGCGTAAAACGCACATAAAACAAACATCGCGGCAAGGATATCCGCCCGGTAACTCATCACCGCCACAGGTTCTGATTGAAGAGGATGGAGAGAAAAAAGAAGCCCTGCCGCAATACCCAGAAATGGAACAGAAAAAAGTTTTGTAACGATCAAACAAACCAAAACGGCATTAACACAATGAATTAAAATATTAACAAAATGCGATCCCCAGGGCTTAGCGCTAAAAAGTTGCGCGTCAAGAAAATACGTTACATCAGAGATCGGCCTGTACTGATCTTTCCCTGTTCCAAAATCAAATAAAAGATCAGTGTTGTAATGGATGGCGTGAGTATCTGCAACAGCCCCTGGGCCAAAAATACGGGGAAGATTCCGCCATGAATGATAAAATGTATTCCTCCCCATCACAATATTATCATCGCCGACATAATGATTAAACAGCAGGGGGCTGTACATCAGGAATGTCACACAGAAGACAACCGCTATCGGCCTTTTTTTTAGAAGATTAGTCAAAAACAATAGGCTGCCCCTTCCAACAAATATCACCCGATTAAAATCCCGGCGTCACAGGGCTAAAGATAATCAAACAGTTCCCGAACATCATATGTAATATCCCCGCAGGCATTCAGGGCATCAACAATTTTACCCTGGATATTCGGCGTCACCCGGCGCCCAAGCCGCGCTTTCTGCACCTGCTTGAATGTCAATTGCCGGGTAGACGCCCTGACAAGATCCTGATTCCCGATCCCGCGCGACTTAAGGACCGTATCAAGCGGCGGCACTGACATCATACCGGTCAACAGTCCTCCGAGCGAAATTTCCCCGTCAAAACCCGCACCAGGATTTCTTTTTCATCATCATCAATCCCATCCTTTACCGCTGCGTCAAATTTAGCAATCCGTTCTTTCTTTTCAAGAAAGTTAGCTATATCAAAACTAAGCCGTATCGCATCTTCAAGAATCCCACCTAATTTAAGCAGATCTTCCTGGCTGCAGGTCTTGTTTTCAAATCCCTGCAGGACGCCAACCATTTGTTTATACTCTTCCACCCAGGCATTAAAATCATCTTCCGCCTGCACATACGCCGCGGCATCACCGACAACCCACAACCTCACCAGGCTTATATCTTCCGGTGAAAGGGGCTTGTCGGCAGACAGGTTATTAACAATTTCAGCAATCCTGTCCGCTGTTTTCTGTTGGATTTCCTCACGTAAAACACTCTGATTCTCTCCCAGGGCCGCCGCCGCTACCTGAAATGCCCCATCTGAATTCTGCTTCAACGCCTCTGTCATAACACGTGTTACCTGAAGATTCATACCACGCCCCTTTCCGATTAGTTAACCCAGCACAATCATTATCTTATAATCAATTCTTATTCAGACTTATTCAACATCTTACGCAAAGCCGCGCCGAAGAAGTTCCTGATCACCCGCAACGTTGTCAGCAGATTCGAGCCGTACGCACGGTGCATTAATCCAAGAAACGATAGCGGCGTCAAAACCAGGGTATTAAATAATACCACCCCATCGATCAATCCGCGCACACCGACATTAGTCCGATGCCTGATAAAATATTTGATCATAAAATCAGGAACCGTCGGTGAAAGCTGTATCAGTTTATTAAGCGTTGTCGACGACAATCGCCAATAATCATCCTTGCGCGGGTCAATAAATGCCACACCGTCTTTCCTCGCCCTTTCATGCAGCTCCGTACCCTGGTATAAACACAATGAAAAAAGCTGCAATTGAAAAGGTTTGGGTACCTGCAAAATAATGTCCAACGTCTTCAGGACATCTTCTTCTGTTTCATAGGGCGTATCTAAAATAATGTCATAATACGCCACCAGGCCCAGGCTCTTAACAATGCGGGTGGCACTCAAGAAATCATCACTTGTTATGTTGCGCTTGAATACGTCCCTGTTAACACGATCACTCCCGGATTGCAGGCCCATCATGAGCATCATAAGCCCGGCTTCTTTTAACAAAACCAGTTTTTCCCTGCTGACATGCCTGGGCGATGTGCGTATCACAAAAGGAAGGCCGACCTCGCGACGATACTTATCTGAAAAATCAGAAATCCAGCCCTCACTATAAGTCAAAAAACAATCATCTTGTATATTTAACGACAAACAATTCTTGTGCTCGGCTGCCATCTCAATAATCTCAGCCATAACAGCCTCAACCGAACGCTTCCTGACAGGATAATGGCCATATAACCCTTTAAGGGCAGAATTGCAGCAATACGCGCAGGAAAAAGGACATCCTCTCGATGTGATGATATTAGGAAAAGTCCCATTATACCTCGAAACAACCTTGAACAGGGCCTCATTGACCAGGCGAACAGCGCCTTGATGCACCGCATACATGTCCTGAGGTAAATGTTTGGGAAACGGGAACCTGTCAATATCCGTTTCAAGAGCCCGCGGCGGATTTAATTTAATCCGCCCCCCATGCTTCACCGCAATCCCGTCAAGGCCGCTATAATCCCGCCCTTCATCAATGCAGCATAAAAGATCCAGAAAGACATGTTCACCTTCTCCCCTGACAACAATATCCCCGATTTCCAGGCACTCTTCAGGGGCAATCGTGGCATGAATGCCGCCGAATACCAGCGGCATAGACTGAAACCGCAATTTAAATTTCTCGGCAAACTGTTTCGCCCGGAAAAATTCATTAGACATTAAGCTGATACCGACAAGCTGGATGCCGTTATCCGCAATAAATCTCAAAATTAAATCATCAGTGCCGCCATCCTTCTGGGATTGCAATATAAGATAACTTTTATGATTATTAACCTTTAGATACGCATGGATATACTTGGCCCCGATGATATCCGCATTATCCTGAAATGAAATGATCGCGATATTCACAGTTAAGATCTCTTTTGATTTTCTAACAGATTAATAGCAGAAATCATTATATCCCTTTTATTCATATACAAATAATACATACTAAAAAATACTACGAAATATCCTCCACGTTAAAATACCCATGCCTCAGGCGGGGGAATTGTTCACGGAGGCGACGCATGACAGTACCTACCCCCAGAAACTTCTCCCGCGGATCAACCTGCATGTGCTTAAAATACCTCTGCGGATCATAATTCAAATTCCGCCACTGGATCATATCCACTTTGTAGGTACGGATCAATTTTACCATTGCCTTGTATTCAGAAGCCCTGTCCGTAAAACCAGGCATGACCAGATAATTAAGCGCCACAAATTTCTTATGCCGCTTGGCAATGGCAATCGACCGGCACACGTCAGCAAAGGTATACCCGCGCGGCGCATAATAACGATGATAAAATTCTTCCTGCGCACTGTTCATACTGACACGGATACTGTCGATCCCCGCCGCACAAACATCTCCCATCGCCCCGTTCAGGCTGGCATTGGTATTCATATGGATAATGCCGCGTGAAGTCTCAGCACGAATGATCCTGATCGCCTGACAAATAACCTTTGATGCCAATAGCGGCTCGCCCTCACAGCCTTGGCCGAAACTGACAATGGGCTTGCGCGCTACCTTGATATGCATCAGGGCGATCTCCGCCACTTCCTCAGCTGTCGGCGCGAATGTCAGTCTCTTCTGTGTCGACGGGCAGGACCCTTTGGGTTGAAAAGAAATACATCCCAGGCAACGGGCATTGCAATGCGGCGAAGTCGGAAGCGGACATTCATGGCGCCCCATAAAGAAATTGATCGCATTCGGACAAAAATTAGTTTTAGCACAATGCGCCAGATGACGGATCAGGCGATTGGCTGTGCCATGATAGACCTCAAGTCCACGATCTAATGCCGTATGATCAAGGCAGGAAATGTCATGCACCTTGCGCGTGTCCACCTTAAGTGCCGGCACATAAAAAGCCCCCCGGTAACAGGCCACCGGCGCATACGAATACAGTGGCAATAACTTGGCCGACGAATTCTCCACATAGGCTGCTGTCCAGGTTTGCGTATACCCCGGCGGGATAAATGCCGCCACAGCGCCATGATCTCTTAAAACTTCATACGTTTGGGTATTAGCATCATAAGCAATGGGATGCCGGTCCGGCAAAAAGAATAGCTGACTGCCCTTGGGTAAAGGGATCAAGTCTTCCAGGTTCAGGGCCATGATCTGATGATCAGACTGTCCACATACCGTGAAACCCGGAAGGTCAAAGATTTCCTGAGCCTTATCCGCCACAACCAGCGTTGCTTCCCGGACGTGCCGTGTCATGGTTTCAGCGTTCCCATCAGGGTAATCTCTTCCCGGTCATGATAAAGCTGGCGGATGCACAATGCCTGGCAATATGATGAGAGCCCTCGCTGCTCGTCGCGGATCAGCGCCAGTAACGCCGTTGGATCCTCACGGCCGAGCTTAAGGTTCACAATAAAATGCCGGCACCATTTTCTTTCAAACCACTTGCGCAGGAGTTCAATGATCATCTCCGGCGCCTCAAGCACGTCGCATAACAGCCAGTCCACGGGCTCAAGCCCGACATGCTGGTACCTTAAAGCATCGGCCTGAAGATGTGTCATCTTAGGATGCGACTTTACCGGTTCACGCAATGGCCCGTTATCAATAGCAATGACCGAAGCCCCGCGTTTAAGAGCACTCAAGCTCCACCCGCCCGGAGCCGCGCCCAGGTCAACCACACGCTCACCTTCTTTAGGGCAAAACCCCAGCACATGAAAAGCTTCTTCCAGCTTCAAATACGACCTCGACGGGGATTGAGGATCAAGCTTCATCCTCTGCTGACCCTGCGACATCGCCTTATAAAATACTTTTGCTTTATTAAAATCAGTCAGGACAACAAAGAAGCCGTCAACAAAACCACGGCTCTGCGGGATACTATCCGTGCCAGACCTGGCAATGCGCGACATTTTCTTGCGCAGGGCCTCAAGCCAGCGTTCTTTCAGCGACTGCGTGAAACGCCCCAGCTTCTCATCACCAAATGATACAAAAAAATACGGCCATGCCCCATCGAGCTTGCCATCTCCAAGATGCGCCGTGAAAAGATCCACAAGTGCCCGTATAAACCCATTGACCGACTCTGCCTGAATATCAGCCGGATCAAGGAAAATGTCGCACGCAAAACAAAGCCCATGGCCCGATGACGTTAGCACCGACGGATCTCCTTCGGCCATCACCCACCCCGCCCCCTGCGCCTGCAATTTTATCCCGTAAGTGACAAGCTCCCGCCCAAGAACCTTTTCAAAACCTTCCTTGCACGTGAGAAATATCTTCACTTAACAGCAGCTCCGGGAATGTTAAAATTATGAATCAGCAAATTTTTCAAGATTATAACAGAAATATTCAATACAACACCCCCCACAAAATACTATAATCCTAAAACCTTTTATTTCCCCGCCGACCTTCCAATTGTCAAAACAATAAAAATACAAATAAACGCAACCATGCCCAAACCTGTCAGAAAAACAATATCTGATACTCTTTCCAGGATATACCTGCGCCTGCCGTCCTTAACGCGCATCGAAAAATATGACGTGGCACAAGAACATAAAAAAACCAGCGCATTAACAGCCGTCAAATCATCTGCCAATGTAATATTTTTCTTATATGTTGAAATTAAATTAATGATCCCAATAACAGTTAAACATACCCCGACCATTGCCGCAGAGACTGAAAATATATGCGGAGCAATGGCATCTTCCTTCTGCCTTAAAAAATCATCTTCCATCGCAACATCCTCCCTAAAAAAACCAGCACATTATTTTTCCCTCCGCCCCTCCGCCCGGGCGTATTGCTGCGGCCACGGCTGAGATCCGGCGTGCAAGGGCCAGTAAGGATCCCTTAAAAATTCACGGCCCAAAAAAATCATGTCCGCCTGACCGGTCCGAACAATCATTTCTGCCTGTGATGGGGAAAGCACAAGGCCAACGGCTCCTGTCGCAATCCCCGCCTCCTTACGGATGCGGGCGGAAAATGGCACCTGGAATCCCGGGCCCGCCGGAATTTTCGCCTGAGGCACCAGACCGCCGGATGAACAATCAATCAAATCCACCCCCTGCGCCTTGAGCTCCAGCGCCAATGCCAGCGATTGTTCAAGATCCCAACCTTCCGGTTCTGTCCAATCCGTAACTGAAAGGCGGACAAATAAAGGATACTTCTCAGGCCACACCCCTCGCACTGCCGCAACAGTCTCCATGAGAAAACGGCTGCGATTTTTTAACGAACCACCGTAAGCATCCGTACGTTTGTTGCTTGTCGGAGAAAGAAATTGATGCAAAAGGTATCCATGGGCCGCGTGGATCTCAACAACCTTGCACCCCGCCTGAAGCGCCCGCCGGGCAGCCTGCGCAAATGACCGCACCACTGCCTGAATATCATCAAATGTCAGGACACCCGGAACCTGGTAACCTGCGTCAAATGGTATCGGGCTCGGCCCCGCAATTTTCCATCCGCCTTCATCCAGGCCTAAAGGCCGACCCCCTTCCCAGGGACGCCGCGCCGAGGCCTTGCGCCCGGCATGGGCCAGCTGCACACCGGCCACAGACCCTTGGCTCTCAATAAAACGAAAAATCGGCTCAAGCTTCGCCACATGTTCATCTTTCCAAATCCCCAAATCATACGAGCTGATCCGCCCTGCCGCCGACACCGCAATCGCCTCGGTCAGGATCAACCCTGCCCCGCCCACCGCACGCCCGCCATAATGCACCATATGCCAATCCCCCGCGAACCCATCCTCGCTGGCATACTGGCACATCGGCGATACAACAACCCTGTTGCGAAAAACAATATTCCGTAACATCAATGGATCAAACAACATAGAAGCCTCCTGCGATAATCACCATGACCCGCCGCCGCCACCGCCGAAGCCGCCGCCACTCGAGCCTCCTCCGGAAAAACCACCGCCGGTGCTGACGGCTTGAGGCGCAGAATAAAATGTCGAACTTATGGCGCTCAGGGAATGATCCAGATCATGGATAAAATGATCATAAACAAATGCATCCCCGCTATCCCCGACAAACCATGCCGGCGGCTGTGCGTATAAACCGTCGAACTTTTTCGCCCACGTCGTACTCATGCCGAGGCATATTGCATACGGGAGCATGCGTTCAAAAATATCCTGCTGTTCAGCGCGTTGGATACTGTCCTTTTCTGTTCGCGCCAGGAATTCTTTGAACCCGAGGATCCTGGACGCAATATCAGCTCCTGACGCTGTTTTCTTCGGCATGATCATGCCAAACAAGAAAACGATCAACGCCGATATCCCCAATGATGACAAAAGCCAGAGATCATGCGACCCGGCCCAAAAAGTGCCAATCACTAAAATACCCGCAATAAAAAAGTACGGCTTCTTCACGTCAGATGGGCTTTCATCAAAATATTTTTGCTGTTTAAGCTCTTCATTGATCTTGGCCTCGATCCCTTTAATCTTCTGATAAAAACTATTCTTGAGATGATCCAGTGAAACCTCTGTATTGCTGGAAAAAATACCGCGCAAGATCTCCTTCTCATACGGCTTCAACGTCATATCGGCTGCGAAATCCTTCAGACAAACAAATGTATAATCCTTAGTGAGAAACGCCTTCTTTTGTTCGATCCTTAAATATCCCCTGACCGCCAGATCAATAACAGCTGAACTGATGTCCCGCTGATCTACCTTCGAATCAATCAGCGCCCCCATTTCTGCCGGGCCAAGATTACCGGGTACCTTATATTCCACAACAACACTCTTATTCATCTGAGGATCCCGGCCAAAATACCACCAGAGCATGAACATCCCCGCAAAAACAAAAAGCGGTATCATCAGGAATAAAACACCCGCCGATGACTTTTCTTCATCCGAAGCCGGCGACGTCTCCTGATACAGCTCCGGCTGTGCCATAGCATCCGGCGGAACCATAGTCCCCTGGGGCACTCCTACGACAATTGTAAAACCTTCATACGGCAAGAATGCCTCGCCTTCAAAAACAATCGAATGTTCCGTGATAATGTTGCTTTTCGCGTTAGATGTTGTTGAACCCTG
>JBAXBM010000051.1:0-11381 GCA_037141995.1 Candidatus Omnitrophota bacterium | reverse complement strand
GAGAATGCTAAAATTCTCTCGCCAGCAACTGTCCACTAAATCGGGGTAAGTCCAACGGCTATTCACCAGCCGCTCAAACTAAACTTCTTAAAGCCTACGCCACAGAGAAAGGCTATAAGATTGTTCAGGAATTTAGTGACGTAGAAACCGCAAAAAAAGCGGGCCGTGAAAACTTTAACAAAATGATTCAATACCTCCAACGGAACACGGATGTACGAGCCATACTTTGCGAAAAGACCGACAGACTTTATCGAAACTTTAAAGACTACACTATTGTTGACGACCTAAATCTGGAAATCCACCTTGTAAAAGAAAATGAAGTTCTAAGCAAAGACTCAAAGTCGCATCAAAAGTTTATTCATGGGATAAAAGTGTTGATGGCAAAGAACTATATCGACAACCTTTCTGAGGAAACAAAAAAAGGGCTTACCGAGAAAGCAGAACAAGGCATCTACCCTTCCCATGCTCCTATCGGCTACAAGAACTGTACCGCCAAACATGACGGGCGGGAATTTAAATACTTGGAAGTCGATGAACAGCGTGGGCCGATTATTCAGAAACTTTTCCGGCTTTACGCAACAGGCGACTACTCCCTTCAAGCAATCATCAAACTGGTCTACGACGAAGGACTGCGTAGTGACGGCGGCAAGAAAGTTCCTAAAGCAACGCTTCACAAGACCCTTCATAATCCAATCTATTACGGAGAATTTAACTGGGGAGGAAAACTGTATCCCGGCTCCCACAAGGCTTTAATTTCCAGAGAATTATTTGATGCCGTCCAAGAAGCATTCGGCGGTGCCAATAAACCCAAAATGACGAAGAAGCAGTTTGCCTACTCTGGTCTTATGGTCTGTGGTAAATGCGGCTGTGCCATTACGGCAGAGATTCAAAAGGGGAAATACGTCTACTACCACTGCACTGGCTTCAAAGGCAAGTGCCAAGACCGTTTTGTCCGTGAAGAAGAACTGACAACGCAATTTGCCGACATTGTTAAGAAACTTTATATCGACGACAAAACGCTAGAATTTGCCAAACAGGCCCTTTTACAGAGCCATAAGGATGAATTTGACTTCCATACGAAGCGAATCACCGTGCTACAAACACAAAAAACGAAACTAGAAAACCGTCTGCATCAAATTTATGTTGATAAAATCGACGGAAAAGTGTCGGAAGAGTTCTTTACCAATGCATCAGATAAATGGACGGAAGAAGTGAACGAACTGCGGTCAGCGATTGCCAAGCATGAAAACGCAGATACAAACTATCTGGCTCAGAGCGTCTACATTCTCGAACTCTGCAACAAAGCGTACGGCCTATACTTACGTCAAAACACCATGCAGAACGGTAAATTGCTCAGGCATCTACTTTCGAACTGCACCCTAATTGATGGAAGTCTTTGTGCCACATACAGAAGCCCCTTCCACTTGTTAGCGAAAGGGGCCTCTTGTCAAGTATGGGGTGGCTGACGGGATTTGAACCCGCGACAACTTGAACCACAATCAAGGGATCTACCACTGATCTACAGCCACCATGAATCTATTTTTCAATCTTGCGATTGAGATATATCAAATCTTGTTACTGCCACGGCACCGCTTTTAAACAGGACACAATATTACCCGATGTTCCGCAAAAATTCAAGCTTGTTGTGCTGTCGCCTATAATCCGGCGGCCGCGAAGTCAACATCATCCATTTTTGTTTTAAAAGAAAATCCGGCCTTGATATCTGTTCCCGTCGATGCGAGAAGCCCAAGGACCACATCTTCAAGGCGCTGTTTTTTCTTACCCTGTGCAGGATCGTCTTTTTTAGCGGACAAATTAAATGTCCCGGACACCTTCATGTCGTTCCGCTGTGAAACAAGCGTGATCTCCACCCCCGCCCCGCCCGTCTTGTCCCCGACCTGCGCCACCGCGTCCATATCCCGCGCCGCCCAATTCAACCACCCCTTTGACGACAATGCCTGCCCGGCAAACGGCAGTTTCATCCTGGGTAATACCGCCGTCAAAGAAAACTCTGTCCGGACACTGACACTACCGGTAAGCGGAACATTCTTCGCCTCAACCTCGATCTGATCTACCAGATATTCACGGCGCCCGCCCGACTTGCCGCGCAACAGCAATTTGAACGAACCTTTACGGACCGCAAAGTGCGTAAGGATCACCGGCTTGACAGCACCCGCAGGAGAAGATGCTGGCGAAACAACATTCTTCGACGATGAAACTGCAGGAATAGACGCAAGAACAGCCGGCGCTGTCTGGTCCAGAGTAATCAGCGGCTCATCAAGTTCAACCACACGGATACGGATCGCCGGACTCATCAACGAAAAAATATCAACCGCGGCATGAACCCGCTTACACTCCAAGAGCCCCTCAACAGAAAGCCCGTCAATAACAATCCCCGCCGGGAACTCAACCCCCACCGCGCGGGCCTCAACACGACGATTGGTCAAAGCACTCGCCTGCGCATTAAAAATAGAACGGGCATTAAGCGTTAGATAAATAAAAACAGACCCAACCGCAAAAATAATAATTCCGGCAACAATACCAATAACACCCTTTACCCCGACACGCATCTTAACTCCTATAAAAAATGGCGTCCCCGGCGCGAATCGAACGCACGACCCACAGCTTAGAAGGCTGTTGCTCTATCCAACTGAGCTACGGGGACATAAAATTTAAAAATTAATTAAGTATACCATTATTAAGCGAGGGATTTTATATGAAACTTGGAACTATGTCTAGAAATAGAAATAACCTCCTCTTGTACCTTCGAAGTCGCAAATCTCTACTAATCAAGCTGACTACCGCCGGAACGTATACACCACAGATCCGCCGAGGAACGGGACGCCTTCCAGGGCAGTCTCGATCTTTTGGGCAAAAGGAGATACCGTGCGGACAGCTTCGGGGAAAAGAAAACAATACCGCGTTCGCTCCAGCGTAAAGCTGGCTTTAAGGGCGGACAATTCTCTCCAGGGAAGAAAACAGCGCTCCCCCGGCGTCAGCCACTGGTAAGAGAAAATATAAGGATGCCAGGAATTCGGTTCGATCAGAAAAAGACAGCCGCCCGGCTTGATCACATGCGCCAATGCCTGCACGCTGGCATATAAGCGGGACAAGGGCACATGATGCCATATGTTGATCGAATACGCACCATCTACAGACGCGTCAGGCAAAGGGATCTCTTCCGCCGTACCCTGCGCATATTTCAGGCATGGATTTTTTGCGGAATATTGACGGGCGGCATAATCAACATACTGCCCCAGCGGCTCGACACCCAAAAAAGATACGCCCTGAAAATCCTGGGCCACCCGCGCCATGGTCTGTCCGGTTCCGGCGCCAAGCTCCAGTACAGAAGCTCCGGCCTTAAACCCCTGTGCCTTCAGGAACTCAGTCACAAGCAATTCCCGGCGGACCATCATCCGCCCCTGACAACGGGCTTCCATGGCTTCGGGAGAAAAACCCCTGAACAAATCTTTTCGGTCATTCATAATGCGTCCACATCCGGACAATTTTAACGGTCTTTTCCTGTTTATAAACCTGATAAACAATTCGGTGCTGAATATTGATCCGGCGGGAATAGAACCCGGCCAAATCTCCGGTCAATTTTTCATAAGAAGGCGGGTTTTCAAAAGGATTCTGCGCGAGAACATCCAGGATCAGCAATGCCTTGGGCTTAAGCCCGGCCTGAAGCAAACGCTTCGCATCAGCCTGAGACTGTTTGGTAAACACAATATGCCATGCCATAAATCACCAATCAAGGCGCTTCTGACATTGCTTCAATGGCACTTTACCACCGGACAGGATCGATTCCCGCATCCCCGGAATTGAAACAAGGTGCAGTGTCTCCTGGATAGAGCGCCAATCATCTTCCGATACAAGGACAGCGTTATTCCTCTTGCCAGTGATCTGTATCGGCTCATGCGATGCCGCAGACAAATCAAGCAGTTGATAAAGTTTTATTCTCGCCTGGGTCGCTGTAATTGTTGTCATATCATTATCTCCTTAACAAAAGCGTACTATATCCCGTACGCCTTGTCAACCATGAAACAACAATGCCTGAAAGCAATACTACAGCCTTCAGGCATCGTCGATGAAAATATTACTTCTTAACGGCTGTCTTGGGCTTCTTGTTCTTCTTTTCCTTGCCCTTATCCTTGTTCCCCATCCTGCTCACCCCCTTCCGACTGGTTCAATGTCATTACGGTTATAAACGTACTATTTCGTACCCGTTTCACGAACGAACACGGGCAAGATCAATATGGCCTTCATACGGATTAAGGTCCGTCAACCGGACACGCACCTTCTGCCCCACACGCATCCGCTCGGCACCCCGCACCACCCGCCCCTCAACCGGCGGATCGATCAGCCGCACATACACACCCTTTTCCGAAGCGCCGGTCACAATGCCGTCAAACTCCTCGCCAAGGCGTCCGCACATAAGGACCGCCGCCTCAACCTTGCGCATAAACCGCTCGACCTTCTTGGCCGACTTGTCACGGTCTGTGCACCATGCCGCGCGTTCAACCATTTCCCGGCGGGTATAGGGGCAGTTCTGCCCGGCAATCACTGCCTTGATCAGCCGCTGGATAATTACATCCACATACCGCCGGTTAGGCGCGGTCGAATGGGTATAATCTGATACCGCCAAACCAAAGTGGCCTGTGGGCGCCTTGCCCGGCTCCAGCATTTCGTATTCACCAGGCCCCATCAGCTTGACAATGGTCAAAGATAGATCCGGGAACCGCAAGGGATCAGCGGCTTTACGCTTCAAAAGAAATTTCGCCAATTCTTTGGAACTGGGGATCATCGGAAGATTTTCATGATATGACGACGCCACATCACGCATCCCGGGCCAATCCTTGGGGATCCGCACCACCCGCTGGATCACGGGAATCCCGGCCTTGCCCAAGCGGTCCATCACCGTACGGTTGGCCGCAATCATAAAATTCTCGATCAAATACTGCGCTTTATTTTCCTGCGGCAAAACAAGGCTCACGACCGCATCACCCTCCTTGACTGCGCGCGTTTCAAGGCTTTCCAGATCCAGCGCCCCCTGCTCCATGCGAAACATACGCAAACGTTCTGCCGCCTCATCCTGCAACCGCACCTGATCTTCAAGGCCAGGCACCTTTTCAAACAAAGCCGGCGCAGGCCCCCTGTCCTCAAGCCAGGCACCCACTTCATCATAAACAAGTTTCGCCTTGTTCTCAACCATGGCAGGATAAATCTCCCCCTGGCGGATATCCCCGTTCTTGAGAACAGCAAACTCAATGACAATGGCCGCCCGGCGCACACCAACGCGAAGCGATGATATATCCGTTGATAAACGCTCAGGCAGCATGGGAAATGTTTCAATACCGGTATAAACGGAATTACCATTATCCGACGCATGAAAATCAGCCTTCGACCCTTTGGGGACAAATAGATCCACATCCGCCACCGCCACACGCACAAGGATTTCCTGGCGCTGGCCGCGTTCGCAATATTCCAGCTGATCCAGGTCCAAAGAATCAGCATTGTCGATCGACGACCACAACAGGCCGCGCAAGTCACGCCTATCCTGCCGCACGCTATCCAGCAGCGGATCTTCCGATAAAAGAGAAACTTCCTTCAACACGGCTGATGGAAATTCAGGAACAAAACCATAACGCCGCATGGCCTCTCGGGCAATAACATGAAGATCAATGGTACGAAAATCAGGCTTTGGCATACATATCCTCCATGGCCCGAAGGGCCTGTTCAATATGACGGATCGATGTCATCGACAAAATTTCCTGCGCGTGCGCCCGGGCCTTGCCTATATCAAGCGCCAGCAAGCGTGCCTGAACCTTGGGAATATAGCGCGCGTCAATGCTGAGCTTACGGACACCAATCCCGGCAAGGAACGGGATATAACGCGGCGCGTGCGCCATATCGCCGCAAATGGAAAGGTCACGCCCGTGCCGCGCGGCCGCCGCCGCGACCCTGTTCAGGGCCCTCAAGACCGAAGGATGATGCGGGATATACAGATCCGCCACTTTCTCGTTCGTGCGGTCAACCGCAAGGATATACTGGATAAGGTCATTTGTCCCGATCGAGAAAAAGTCCACTTCACAGGCCAGCTCATCCAGCACATCCAGGGCCGAGGGGATTTCAACCATCATGCCGATCAACGGCTGTTCCTGATGGGCAATCCCGGCAGAAGCCAGTTCCGCGGCGCAGGCATCAACAACAGCCCTTGCTTCCCGGAACTCATCAGGCGAAGAAATCATGGGAAACATGATCCGCACTTCCCGGGGCGCACGCCCGGCGCCGGCGCGCAGGATTGCCCGTAACTGACAGGCAAAGATATCTTTATGCCGCAGGGAAAAACGGACGGACCGCAAACCCAGAAAAGGATTGGCTTCGCGGCTGTGATCATAATAAGAAAGCATTTTGTCGCCGCCGATATCAAGCGTCCGGAATGTCAGCTCCCGCCCATCCATCATCTCAACCAGGCGCCGGTAAATCACATACTGCTCTTCTTCCGCCGGAAAATCACTCCGGATAATAAAAGGAAATTCCGTACGGTAAAGCCCGACACCCTCGGCTTGATACGCACGGGCCAGCGGCGCATCCCCCAAAAGGTTGATATTGGCCAAAAGGGTCATGCGCGTTCCATCCAGGGTGAATGTTTCAGGACGGACCACATCACGCGCCTGCGCTGCCGCCGCCTTAAGCTCCTCTTTAGCGCGGAACTTGGCCACAACATCCGCTTCCGGCGCGATATAAATATTACCCATATTCCCATCGACCAAAACCTGGATACCGGCAGCAAGCCCCAACAACCGCGGCATATCCGCAATGACAAGAGGAATCCCCAGCGAACGCGCCAGGACCGCTACATGCGACGTGACGCCTCCGGACAAAAGGATAATACCCGAAACCCTGCATGACGCCAGCTTGAGCGCTTCCGACGGTAAAAGCGCCCTGGCAACCACGACCTTACCGGAAAGGTCATCCTTGCGGTCATCCCGGCCCGCAAGATTGTCCAACAGGCGGCGGCCGACGTCCATGACATCGTACTGTTTCTCGCGGATATATTCATTGCTCATACGCGCAAAACGGCCGGCATATTGACGCACCACCATGCAAACCGCATCCACCGGATGCATGCCCTTCACAACCAGTTCTTCCATAGCCCCCAGAAACGCACGATCCTTGAGCATCAGGATCTGCGCTGAAAAAATAAGCGATGCCACATCAAAAAGCTTTTCCTCGATCTGCCGCTGAAGGGCTTCAAGCTCTTTTTCTGTCCGGACCGCCGCTTCCCGCAAATCAGCCAGCGTCATCGGTAAAGATATTTTCTCACCTGAAAATTCCTCCCAGGAAGGAACGGTCATAACAACCGCTTCGCCGTAAGCAAACCCCTCGGCACCAGCGCGGCCCTTGATAAACTTAAGCGCCGGCTCCAATGCAGAAATTTCTGTTTTTTCAGACCGGCCTGCAGATATCAGGAATTTGGCCATCTCAATGGTTGTTGCCAGCTGAGACGTGATCGCCCGGAAAATATTGACATCTTCCGTCGTAAAATAATGCCGCTTCTCACTCTGCAGGGTCATAACACCAATGCGCGTCTGCCCGCGCACAATAGGCGCGGCGACAAAAGAAGCAAACCGTTCTTCGCCGATGCCAGAAAAATAACGGAATTTTGGATTTCTGGAAACATCCCCTTCGCAGACCGCCCGCAACTCCTGAAAAGCCACGCCCGTTAACCCATCCCCGGGCTTTAAGCGTACCGTCCCTACCGAAGACGCCGCAAGCCCCTTGGTCGCGCGCAGGACGAGCTCATTATCCTGTTCGTCAAAAAGATAGATCGAACACACATCTGCTTCCATGTGAAAAGCGATCATTTCTGTAATATTTTGTAAAAGCCCGTCGAGATTAGAAGTCTCGGTAAAAAGAGAGGTGATCTCACCGATATCGCAGATAAGTTTGGAATGGTCGCGTTTCATCGAAGTATCAATCAAGTACTGTATGTTATTTTGTAGATGTTTAGCGCCCTGCACGTTCGCCGCGCCGGGCGCCGAGTGCTTTTTCGCCTGGAACGAGAGGGCTTATCCCCCGAGAGAAGCCGAAAGAGTGGCGCGGTAAGGCAGGCGAAAAATAGCATGCGCTAAACATATTCATTATTTTAATATAATGAACAGCAACAAGTTTACTCCTGCCGGAAGTAGTTGACCAGTAAAAATGTATTTGAAATAATCACTTCGCATTTCTAAATAAGATACAAAAAAGTCGGGACATTATAGACCAACAGCAACCTTAGAACGCCGCCCGATACGAGAATGAATCTGAGCTGATTTGGAGCGATAAAAGTCCAACAATTGTGTGCGGGTCATTTTCTTTGTTTGCTCACGCATCCGGTCTCTGATTTCTCGGACCATTTTTACAGCGTCAAACTTTTTTGACATATAAACTTAAACCGGCTGAATATGAACCATGCCCGGAACATGATTCAGAAATAATTCGTTCATATCCAGTTTTCGACTGGCATTATCAATGTCAATCCCGGCAACCTCGCCATCTTTGTCATAATCGAGATTTACACCTGATGAAATTTCACGTGTTTCAGCACTTGGCTTAGATGCTAAATCAATGTAAAGCGAATCTGTTTCCGCATAGTAATTTATCTTCATAACCTAAACCCCCTGTCAAAAAAAGCATTGTATATTGTCTTTTTATCCTCAAGCGTCACCACACGCAGAAACTTATCCGGCATCTGAGGTGCCCTACCCCAAAAACGATAACAATTATCATCCTGCTTCTCAGGTATACAACGGATTTTCAAGGACAGCCACACACCAGTCTTTCTTCAAATATGGCCGCTTGCGTAATACTTCATTTTCAAAATAAAGCGTGTATTGATACCCCATGCTCTTCCTTTCAAGACAATTCAGCAGGCTCAACCAACATGTCAACCGCTCGCTGTTTATGACTAAGAGCAAGATGACTATACCGAAGCGTCATTGTTATATCTTTATGCCCCATCAGCTCACGAACTGTATTCAAGTCCACCCTTGCCATAACAAGCTGAGAAGCAAAAGTGTGTCTTAAATCGTGAAACCGAAAGTTGATTATACCAGACCTTACACAAAGAAGCCGTAACAGACTTCCCAACCGCTGAGGGCAGCTTCAGTTGTACGGTTTTCTCGTACAACTGCATTCCTGTGCGTCCACCGCTCCCAGAATCAATGACCGTTACAAGAACGATGTAAAACATGCCCCGAAGAACCAGTGCTTTAAACTGCACCAAACAATTTATCCCCTCTTCTTTGCCAGAATAGTCAGATTGTCACTCAAATGAAAAATACACCCCGCAAGCACTACGGGAGCAAATAGCAACATTAGTATAAATCTGGGCACCTTAGTTAACACGCACTGAACGATTTTACACTGATGAAAACAATCCATCAGACTATTAGGATACCAAAGTGGTCCCGGCTTCTGATAAATCTTCACCTTCGAGAAACCAACTCGCTCAATTAACGCCGTTAAAGTCTTCGGATAATAAAAATGAAGATGCCACGGCAAGACCCAAGCGTGCTTTTCTTGAAAAATATACCTTCCTATCGAATTAATATTCGGCACTGTAATAGATAAAACACCATCATCTTTTAACAATGACTTCACTTTTTCTAAAACAGCTATCGGATTCTCTATATGCTCCAAGATATGTCGCATGGTAATGACATCAAACTTCTCATCTGAATTAAATTCTTCAATAAAACCAGTGAAAACATCCAGACCATATTTCTCTCGACACCTTTGACTACGCATAAGAGACGCCTCAACTCCAGTAACTTGAAAACCCTGTTCTTTCCACACCGATAAAGCTCAGCCCGTTCCACAAGCGATATCCAATAATTTTAATTTTCCATGCCCCTTCAAACTCCTGACACAACGAATTTCAGGAAGAATAACAATTTCCTTATGAAGAAATCTGATTATCTTACTATCAAACAATTCGCCATCATCAACAGACTCCATGTTCCGAGAATGAAGCTCATCTAAAGGAATCGGATAAATCCATCGATGCTTACAAGAGCAACATTCTACAATATCCGACGTAAGAACTGAATTTCTAGCGCCATTATCATATGAATAAGCATACAATACTTTTGCCTCAGCAAAATGACAAATAGGACATGAAACATCAACAATCTTTGCGACTCTAAACTTAATTAAGTTGGACATTAATTACTCCCTTGAAAAAGCTAATAACATTTTTTTAATATTATCACGCTTCCCAGTAATTATATTGCCAATTCATGAATTTCCTGGTGTCAAAGCGGTGCTCCAAGCTAAAGCCCGAGAAGTATTCAATACCAAAGCTATGTTTTATGATTGTCGTGCAGAAATGATTATTTTGAAGAACAACGTCGGAAGAATAAAAGTCTACTGGGACGCTTTCCAAAGCAAGTACGTCTTGCAGTCACTTTCAACTTCCCTTTAAATTGAAGGGCAAGAGCCTCTAAAGCATGAAATCGGTCTTCGAACGCTTCCCCAATGACAAAATTAACAATAGCGAGACCGCCATCATTTAATACCCCCTTGACCTCAAGCGGAAAATCGCCCTTTGTCGATGGATAAATATTTCCCATCACGCCTCCTTTTTTTACTTACAAGAGTATCTATTCTATCAGAAGAAATTAAAACGCAAGCATTTCGGCTCTGGCGCCTACCCGGCGCCTTTTGGTTGACAGACGGATACCCCCCATACAAAAAAAGAACCCTCACCAGTTACTGCCAGTGAAGGTTCCGAATAACAAATAAATTTACCCGCTCAAGCAATGCTGATTTTCAAACGCTTCCCTAACGCCTCAACGACCCGCTCAATCGTTGAAAGTTTAATGTCCTCAGCATGATTTTCAATGCGAGAAATCGCCGTCTTCTTCGTATTCAACTTTTCGGCAAGCTCTTCCTGCGTCATCCCTGCATTTTCTCTCACCTGACGAAGCATAATGCCGATTTTGAATTCATCGTAACCGGTATCAAATCCAGCGGAAAAAGACTTATCCTTGCTTTTGCGATTCTGTATATAATTCTTAAGGTCACTCATGTTATCTTCTCCTTCTTAAGTAGTCTCTGCGGCAATCTTCTGCCCGTTCAATCTCTTGCACCGGCGTCTTTTGCGTCTTTTTAATAAATCCGTGCGTCAGTACAATCTTGTTTCCATCCCAAAACGACAAAACACGATAAATATTACTCCCAAGTTTAATTCTGAATTCCCAAATGTCCTGGGTATCCGCCATCTTGCAAAAATACTGCGCTGGAACACGCTCCAAATCCTCAACCAAACTCAACACCCAGATAACTTTCTGGGCAACCTTTCCGGGCAACGAATCCAGAAACACCTGCACAGG
>JBAXBM010000050.1:0-11466 GCA_037141995.1 Candidatus Omnitrophota bacterium | reverse complement strand
ATGCCAAGAATTTACAGCCTGCTACTGGAAAATAAAATGGACCAGGCACAAGATCTCCTGCGCGCCTACACCGTTGCCTACCTCAGCGAAGAAATCAAAGCCGAAGCTTTGGTGCGAAACCTTAACGGGTTTCAGAATTTTCTTGATATTGCGGCGGCTCAATTTGCCCAACAGATCAATTTTTCTTCCGTCTCCCGGGAATGCCAGGTTTCATTATCAACGGTCCGGGAATATTACGCCATCCTTGAAGATACCCTCATCGGCTTTTTTATTTTCCCTTATTTGAAAAGCCTGCGTCAAAGGATGAGCCATAGCCCGAAATTCTACTTCTTTGATAATGGCGTCACCCGCTCGATCCTGGGAACCCTTAGAGACAACAACAACCCGATCCAACAAGGCCGACTGTTTGAACAATGGGTTATCCAGGAATTGACACACCTCAATGAATACCACCAGCTCGACTGGAAATTCAACTTCTGGCGCACAAACAATGGAGCTGAAGTTGACCTGCTGATCAGCCGCGGAGCGTCCATCCTCTATGCCATTGAATGCAAATCCACCCCGCATATTGGCCTGCGCGACCTGACAGGCCTTAAAGCCTTTCACACGGAATATCCTGACGTCCCCTGTTATTGTGTCTGCCCGGTCGAGCATCCCCGCGCCGTCGATTTCGTCCGCATCGTTTCCCCGCAGGAACTGATAACAATACTAAAATAGATAGTTAAACCCTGGCAAACTCTGCCCGCAGGGTTTTGACGCGTTCATCGGACAGATAATCATCAAACGTTGTACCCGTACGGTCGATCATGCCCGCCGGCGTGATCTCGATGATGCGGTTGGCGACGGTCTGCACCAGCTCATGGTCATGCGACGAGAAAAGGATCGTGCCCTTAAAGCGCTTCAGCCCCTCATTGAGTGCGGTGATCGACTCGAGATCCAGGTGACTGGTCGGCTCGTCGAGAATCACAACGTTGGGCTTCATGAGCATCATGCGTGAAAGCATACAGCGGACTTTCTCGCCGCCTGAAAGGACCTTGGCCGGTTTCTGGGATTCTTCACCGGTAAAAAGCATCTTGCCTAAAAAGCCGCGGATAAAAACTTCGGCCTTCTCTTCGGAATACTGCCTCAGCCAGTCAACGACACTGAGATCAGACTTGAAATATTCGGCATTGTCTTTCGGGAAATAGGCGCGCTTTGTCGAGAAGCCCCACTTGAACGTCCCTTTATCCGCCGGAAGTTCGCCCATGAGAATCTGAAAAAGTGTCGTCTTGATCAGATCATTGGATCCCACAAAAGCCACCTTGTCTCCCTTTTCAATCGTAAATGATAACTTCTTGAACATGACCTGCCCGTCCAAAGATTTGGCCAGATCATCCACCCCCAAGAGGTCGTTGCCGGCCTCGCGTTCCTGCTCAAAATGCACATACGGATATTTACGCGAAGACGGTTCAATGTCCTCGATGACAAGTTTCTCGAGGATCTTTTTACGGCTTGTTGCCTGACGCGACTTTGACAAATTGGAACTGAAGCGTGCGATGAAATCCTGCAATTCCTTGCGGCGGTCCTCGACCTTCTTATTCTCTTCACTACGCTGCTTTGCGGCGAGGCGGCTTGATTCCGACCAGAACGTATAATTGCCGGAGTAAATCTTAACCTTCCCGAAATCAATGTCGGCGATATGCGTGCACACATTGTCGAGAAAATGGCGGTCATGGGAAACAACGATCGCCGTATTCTCGAAACGGGAAAGAAATTCCTCCAGCCACATGCAGGTCTCGACATCAAGATGGTTCGTCGGCTCGTCGAGAAGAAGGATATCGGGATTGCCAAAAAGCGCCTGGGCCAACAGCACACGCACCTTGTCGCCGCCCTCGAGCTGTTTCATCTGCTGGGTGTGCGCTGAGGTCGCGATCCCCAGTTCCGCCAAGAGTTTGCCGGCATCAGATTCCGCGTTCCACCCGTCCATTTCCGCAAACTCGGCTTCCAGCTCGGAAACACGCATGCCGTCGGCATCAGTAAAATCTGCCTTGGCATAAATGGCGTCTTTTTCCAGCATGACATCAAAAAGCCGCTTGTGCCCCATGATGACCGTTGTCAAAACCGTCTGCTCATCAAACGCAAAATGATCCTGGCGCAACACCGACATGCGCTTGCCGGGATCAATGGCCACTGTACCTTCGGTTGAGTCAATCTCGCCGGACAAGATCTTCAGGAACGTTGATTTGCCGGATCCATTGGCGCCGATAAGGCCGTAGCAATTACCCTGGGAGAAACTGATATTAACACCGGAAAAAAGTTTCCGCTGGCCATATTGAAGCGTAACATTATTAACCGTGATCATGCTGATTACCTCTCTTGTTTAATTGCACACGTTCAGCGCATCAGATCTTTTCGCCTGCCTTATCGCGCCACCCTTCCGGCTTCTCTCGGGGGCTGCGGCCCCCTCGTTCCAGGCGGAAAGGCACTCGGCGCTTGGCGCGGCGAAAACACAGGGCGCTGAATACCATTATTTAAATTTTTTCTTAACTCCCTGTTTACCTAAAATATTAAGCGCCTTGTCAATCAAGGGCGCATTACCAGGATTCTGCGACTGCACAAGGGCCCTCTGCATCGCGCGTTCATTGTCTTTCCGCGGCACATAAACACTCTTGCCCGTCAGAGGATGCTTCCCCGTGTGATACATGCACGCCGATACCGTCATGGGTAAAGGCAGAAAATCTTGCACCTGTTCCGGATGCATCCCGCGGGATAAAAGCATTGACGCACAATCAAACGCTTCCTTAAGCCCTGCCCCGGGATGCGCGCTGACAAAATAATTCACCAGAAACTGCTTCTTGCCAAGCCCCGCATTGATCTCATTGAAAAGCCGGACAAAAGCCTCATACCGCGCATAGGGCGGCTTGTTCATGAGCGCTAAAACCTCGTCGGATGTATGCTCGGGAGCCACCTTCATCTGCCCGCTGACATGATAACGGCATAACACCTTGAAATAATCGAGCGCCGCCGGTTCGAGCAAGAGATCATACCTCAAACCGCTCTGCACGAACATATGTTTTATGCCCGGCACACGCCGTATCGCTTCATACAAGGAAACCGCTTCCCGGCACCCCAGATCCAGCGACGGGCATTTCGATGGCATCAGGCACTGCTTGCCGCGGCATACCCGGCCTTTATTCCAATTGGCACAACTGGCACCGTATAAATTCGCTGTCGGCCCGCCCACATCCTGAATCGTCCCCCGAAACGCCGGGTCGCGCGCGAGGCCTTCAGCTTCCCGCACAATGGACGCCACGCTCCGGCTCTGCACGATCCGCCCCTGATGGAACGTGATCCCGCAAAAATGACACTCCCCGGGACAGCCGCGCACCGCTGTGATCGACCAGCGCACTGTCTCTAAACCCTTCACGCCGCCCAAGGCATCATACGACGGATGCCATGTGCGCGCATACGCCAGATCATAACCGGCGTCAAGTTCTTGAGGTGTCAATGGCAATGCCGGGGGCAATTGCAGCACACACTGATCCGCATGCCGCTGGGCCAAAGGCTTGCCGTCTTCCGGCGACATTTCCGCATAAGCCAGGCGAAATGCCTGGTTAAAAATTTCAGGGTCACGGCTGATATCTTCAAACGACGGCAATTCTATCGTCCCCGCAGGAAATTCCGCCGGCTTCACACGCACCACGGTGCCGCGCACATCACGGATCGCTGCGATCGCCTCACCCTGCGCCAGCCGCGCCATCACTTCCACAACAGGCCGCTCTGCCATGCCGTAAATGATCATGTCCGCCTTGGCATCGATCAATACCGAACGCCGCACCGCATCATCCCAGTAATCGTAATGCGCCAAGCGCCGCATGCTGGCCTCAACACCGCCCAGGATCACCGGCAGGCCCTTGAATGCCGCCTTAGCACGATTAGCATACACAATCGCCGCACGATCCGGCCTCAAGCCGTCCTTGCCGCCCGGCGCAAAATCATCCCCCTGCCGCCGCCGCTTGTTGGCCGTGTAATGGGCAACCATGGAATCCACATTGCCCGCCGTCACACAAACGCACAAACGCGGACGCCCCAGGCGCGTAAAATCATCCAGCGACCGCCAGTCCGGCTGGGCGATAATACCCACGCGATAACCCTTGCTTTCCAGGAGACGCCCGATCAATGCCGTGCCGTAGGAAGGATGATCCACATACGCATCGCCGCTGATGATAATAACGTCCAGCTCACCCCACCCCCGAGCCGCCATCTCATCAAGATACATGGGAAGAAACGAAGTTTTTTTATGCATGTTTAGCGCATTCGATTTCTCGCCTGCCATACCGCGCCACTCTTTCGGCTTCTCTCGGGGGATAAACCCCCTCGTTCCAGGCGAAAAAGCACTCGGCGCTCGGCGCGGCGAGCACACAAGGCGCTAAACATCTACGATTTTCTCATAGCGCCGCCAGCCATTAATCCCGCCTGAACAGCGCCATTATAAGGTTGATTGTGATTTTGTCGATGAAATATTCAATACCCTGCCACTATTACTTTCCTGAAAACATCTTTACATATTCACTGGCGGACGTGACGGACAATATCCGTGGGCTCAAGCCTTCAAGGGCAACAAGATCAACCAAAACAGGAGACACCAAGCCCCTGGCTTCCTTACGCGATTCAACCTCAAGGTTAAAAGAATTGGCATTCAAATCAATACCACCAAGATTCTTATCTGTCACAAGCTTTGGTTTCTTTACATTCTCCGCCTTATCTATCCATGTTTTAATTTGCTGAAGAGTTGCCCTGAAATTTGAAGGCAAATCTGGTTGCGCAAGAAGTTGACCTATGCTTACCGATAATTTTTTCATTTCTACTGGGTCACGTTGCTTCTTATTAAAAATCTCAACATACCCCTTCACAACAGAGGAATACTTCGCTTGATTTTTATTGAATTCTCGTGCTTTAGCATTATTCTGCTCCACAGCTTCATTATAAGCCCGTATCTTATTATTGTTGTCTATAGTCTTTCGTACCCGCCCTATCTCTTGCAAACAATCAGTATACGCTTGAAGAAACGGAGATATATCAACAGGCTTTTTCCCATTCATTAATAAAGCAACAAATTGCTTTTGAACCAACCCCTTCAATATCGCCTCTTCTGAGGCCTTCCCTGCTTTGACTCTTGCTTCAAGCTTCCCAAGTGTATCTAAGGCCCCTAACTCATTACTCCTAGACATTATAATTACTGTATTTACAGTATCCGTGAAATCACGTAGCATCTTTGATTGAGTATCCCACACATCTGTCACAACAACGCCAGGATCAGTAACAATCAACTCCATTTTTTGAGTTCTAGAACCGTTCGTATATGTAAAACTTTGTGTACTTCTATATTCTGCTAAAGCCGCTGTCGTTGGTTGAAAGAAAGCCCCTGTCCACAACACAATAAGAAGCGCCAAGCGTGAAACAGGTCGGAATAACCCGGCAACTGTTGTTCTTGCCGTTGGCATCAAAGACGCCGCCACCAACTCCGTTTTCTTTGGATCCAACATCGGCGACTGAGATACTTCTTCTAATCGTTGCTGTAAAGACGTTGTCTGCCCATCATCTGTTGTCATCTTTGTGCCGTAACCGCCGGAGAAATATTTCCGTGGCATCATTTCCTGCGATAACGTATCATATTCTTCACGGACCAGATTCACAGCGCCCTGCTTGAATGCTTCCACATATTGGTTGTAGATAATCTGGTTATTAGCAGGATCCTGGTCAACGCCTTTGACCTTGGAATGATCCGTATATCCCTGGTTCAACAAAACATCTTTCCAGGCTTTCTTATACCAGGTGGCAAGGATCAGCGATGCGGTGATCTGACGTAACACTGCAAAATTTTCGCCGTCATTGACTTCTTTTTCAAGAATAGGAATCATGACTTCACGCACAATATCGCGGGAAAACTGGGAATCTTTATCATTCTTGTTATCGGGGTGTACCGCGGCATTCTTTTTCTGCGCCAAATAATCCTGCTCCAGCATGACCTTGAGATGGCTTTTCACCAGAATAACAGAATTGCCGTCCTCATAAACCTTTGCCTCACTCGGAACGATCCAGACCTTGTTGAACGTATCGACCGGCACATCCGTTGTCCCATAACGTTCATAGGCCGCCTGATAAACCTTCTTCCAGAACGCCTTCCCCGGCTCCTGATCAGGATGAAATAACGATGCCGTGACACGCTTTAACGCATAATCCATTTCCAGAAGGTCGCGCCCCATAACGGTCATGCCAAAATTATCTGCGATCAAACGATCCCCTTCATAGGGAGAAAGGTTGACCCAGACATCTTCTTCCGGCACCGCCAATGACGCCATGAAATATTTGATCAACTTCTCATAAACTGCCGTCCGAGCCTCCAGGGACAACCCCTTGTCATCCCCGCGGTCCATCAGAAACTTAAAAGCAAACGGATCCTTGGGATCAATCGTCATCCCCCTGACAATCGGCGGCGTGAATGTCCGGCTTACGTTCATCATCCCGGAAGATGAAAGGCCGGCCACACCCTGCGCATATAAGGGCATCACTGATCCCGTCAAAAAAACAACAGCCATCAACCAACAAATCAATTTCCGGAATCCGGCAAATGAATACAGTTTTTCCAACATCTTTAACCCCCTTAAGACTATTGAATAAAATCCACCCGAAAGAAGTATGCCATATAGAAAGGCAAAAAACCAAAAAATATTTTGGCCGCTAGAGCATCAATCCGTAAGCCTTTTGAAAAATGACTTCGTCCTATTGCTCGATGTGCTGGCGGCACACTCATCAAAAAATCTTTTAGCCATATCCGGCTTGTTTAATTCCTTGTAGATCATCGCCAAACAGGCCTTGGCCCGTATAAAATTAGGGCGCAACCTGACGCACGGCTCAAGATACTTCAGGGCAGCACCACCGTTTCCTTGAACCCAAAACAAATGACTCCCGAGGAAAAACAACGCATAAACATTATTGGGCGAGCGGCGAATGAGTCGCATGAGACGCTGTTCACCTTCATCATTGGGCTCCCGGGTCATCATGGACTCGGCCTCGATCACTTCCAGATATTCCAACACATCAGGATGACCGGGCGCCAGGATCAGGGCTTTGGTCAGCAAAGACTTGATCTTGCTGGAAGGCCCATCCACTTCAAAAAGAATTCTGGTATACAACAAAACAAATTCAATATTATCCAGCAGCTCCGGCTTTTCCTGTTCAAGTGCCGTCACCAGTGACAGAGACCTGTCCGTTTTTCCGGCTTCATGGGCTGCTTTCACCGCCGACAGAGAATGATCCCCTTTCTCAGAATTAATAGACAAGACCGTCTTGCAATACGGGCAAACACCCACCACAATGGAAGATGCCGCACCACAATTGGGGCATATGATATCAAAGTTCATTTCAGCTCCGTTCCGCAGGACGCACAAAACTTGTCGCTGGCTTTGACAACAGCTTTACATTTTGAACATGACCTTGTTTCAATCATCGGAGGCGCTTCTTCTGTTTTCAGCAGCATGGTGTGCTCTTTTTCCTTGGCATCCAGGAGGCTTTTCCCGAGCATCAACCCCATCATCAACTGCATGGAATCACTGGAACCTTTCGCATGACCACCCTCATGACTCCCGATCAAGCTGTTGGCCGCCTTATAAAGCAGATATTCCTGTTTATTGCCGATGATGTTCATGGACGCCTTGGCATCGAGCGCCTCCATGATCTCTTTCGACGGGATCATCGAGATCACCTGCAGGCTCACAATTTCAATGCCGTATTGCTCGATCGTTTTATTGACCAACCCCTGCAGTTCTTTTGCCACCAGCGTCTGTGACTTGTTTAAGTCCTGAAGTGACGGGACAACATGCATGGCCGCAGGAAGAATTTCCGTGATCTGAGCCTGAACCAGACCCTCAAGTTCAGTTATATCGTACGCATTGCGCGTCCCGATCAACGTCATAAAAAATTTATTGGGATCACGCATGACCACATTAAAGATCCCGTACGCCCTCACCGGCACTATCCCGTGATCCGGAAAATCACAGATCACTGGCTGAGACGTTCCCCAGCGCCTGTTGGTGTAAACAGCGCCAGAAAAAAACCATACCTCACACCGGAGAGGACTTTCAAACCCAAACTGCCAGTTGGCCAGCCGCGTTAAAAGCGGAAAATTCTCGGTCTTGACCTCGTGCAAGCCCTGCATCAAAATATCGGCGATCTTGCCGTTATAAATAAACAGCGCGCACTGATTGGCCTTGACCAAAACAGCCGTCCCGGAATAAAGATCCAAGGTACCAACCGACGGAACCTTAGCGGCAACAAGAACGCCAAGCGGATCTTCAAACTCATATATCCCTTTAAAGATCAATCCCTGTTCATTCTGCATATATCTGTCCTTTTGGTCTATTGGATAAAACCCACCAGAAACAAGTATGCCACATAAAAAAGCAGAAAACCATGAAAATATTTCATCCCCACCGCCTCACACCACCTCATGAAACACCGGATTAAAGGCGAAATCCAAAGGCTTAACACGCCAGCTTTTTTCGCCGAATACGGCACAGTCAGCGGCTTTGAAAGCGTCGGCAATAAGTTCGGAGCAAAAGTAAGCATCCCTGACATCAAAGAACTTCTCGGCGAAATCACCGTCAAGCCAGGCGCTGAACATGGGCGGGATCATGGCGGCAAGGACATAAAAGGAAACGCCCCAGGTATCGTAAGAAGCATTCTTATCCTTCTCCTGGGCACAATAGGCAAGCACTTTGGACATCTTGTCTACCGGCAGAAACTTATGCCTTAAAACTTTCAGGCGATACCCCTGGTCCAGGTAAAATGTGCGCAGATTGGTCTGAATAACACCCTTGCCATTGGCCTGGGCCTCAATGACCTTTTCATCACCGATATAAATGCACGCATGCGTCCACTGGCAATGCTCGATCCCCGCCGACAGGATATTCGCCAGCTGTATCGCACCCGTACGCTCCTTGCCCGTCAGGATCACATCCCCGGGCTGAAGCTTCGCCGTATCGATGATAAAAGGGGCCGTTCCGCCTGAGCCTTTCCCGGCATTCTTGGCCATCAGGCGCAAGGCGGGAAATCCCAGAAATACCAACGGGTAAATACTCGAAATCATAGAAACATAAATGTTAGGGACATGCTTCCAGAATTCCTTAAGAGATATCCCTTTCTTCATTCGAAGATAAATAGAAAGGATGATACAGGCTGGGATGAAAATTCCCGTTAACAACTGTGCCAGGGCTATTGATAAAAAAAAGTACACCAGATTATGAATGATTTTCATGATTTCTCCTTGATGGTCATGCCTGCCCCTTCGCTTTATCCCTACATCGACTCAAAAAAACTTTTTATCGGTGTTGTTAGGAATTCTTCGAGAGGCATTCCTTGCCCTCCGACAAGCATCACTTTGGCCTCGGGATATTTCTTAAGAAAAACTGTAAACGCCTTGGTATCGCTATTCAAACCACTTTTCACCTCAATGGCTACCAGTTTATTCCCTTTCCTGAAAATAAAGTCAATCTCCATATTCCCGTCACGCCAATAATAAACTTCAAAATTAAAAAGCATCGCCTGATTAAAAAGATGCGCCCCGATGGACGTTTCTACGAGGCGACCAAAGAATACAGGATCATTCTTTAACTCGGCTCTGTTTTTATTCTGAATAGCCGTAACAAGCCCGGTGTTCAACGGCAGCCACTTGGGGCTTGAATTTCGTTTCTGAAGCGCACCGCCCGACCATTTCTGAAGACCCGCTATCAGGAAAGACTGTTCGAGCATTCGCTGATAGGCTGAGATCGTCACAGTATTGCTGACATCCTGAAATATTCCCTGGATTTTCCTGTATGATAATTCCTGGGAAGCATATTCACACGTCAGGAACAATAATCTCCGCAATAGCGCGGGATTATGTACCGTCGTCAACAGGGCGATATCACGCGTCAATACCGGCTCGATCATCGACGTCATCATATAATTACGCCAACGGTCTTCATCCTGACAATAAGCAACTGCTCCAGGATATCCCCCGAAAAAGAAATAATCTTCAAGCCCCCAACCGAAAGCATCCCGGCATTCTACAAAAGACCAATGCGGCATCCAGATCACTTCAAAACGCCCCAATAGACTTTCCGTAAGCCCTTTCTGCAAAGTCAACGCTGAAGACCCCGTCAGGACAACATGAATATCCCGTTCTTTGTATGTATCTTCATCCCAAAGCCGCTTGACA
Source organism: Candidatus Omnitrophota bacterium (assembly GCA_037141995.1). GTDB lineage: Bacteria > Omnitrophota > Gorgyraeia > Zapsychrales > Fredricksoniimonadaceae > Fredricksoniimonas. The sequence continues at coordinate 1,229 of JBAXBM010000050.1, read as the reverse complement.
TCACTGGTCCAACCAGGGACTTTCTGAATTTCATCCAACGCAAGGATCACACGTTCATTTTTCTGAACCTGCAACCGCGCTTCAGCCCAATGACGCGCGATCCACTCTGAACCTAGTGGCATGGATTGATCCGCTAACGCATAAACAACCGGCCCAACATGCTGTTTTAGAACCCCCCGAACAGCGGTTGATTTCCCCACTTGCCGTGGGCCAAGAACAATTTGAATGGTCCTGCGTGGCTCCTTAAGCCTGCTCCTAAGAATCTCTGTAACCCTATGCGAATAAGTAACATTCATCGTATCTAAATCCTAATTTAATCCGTCATAAATAAATATGCTCACTGTGATTATCAAATTTGCTAATCCTAATTAGCAAATTTAACACATACGACGGTATTGTCAAATATTATATTGATCTTTCACATAGGATTAAATAAATTTTTTCTCGGGCGGACACATGGGCCCGCCCCTACGGCCAATAAACCATGTGATTCTTAAAATACCTTACATCACCTTCGCAACAACATCTGGGAAATAAGATACTTCTTCGTAGTGTCATCCAGGCTTGATCGCATGGCTAATGTGTATTGCGACTGGCCCTTGAAAAATTCGTTCATGATATCTTCCGGCGTGCTGGGATTGTCAAACAAAAGGCGATCAATATCAAAATTCTTTTGTTCAAACAAGAATCTCAATATCTTGGCATCAGAGCCCGTGTTCTTCGCAAGACTTCTGTAAAGGATCCACTCATAGCCACGCCCATCAGCTTTCAATAGCTGAAAGAATTTCTCCGATGATATTCCTCCATAACGTGCGCTTTCAAAGATATTGACAAAAGCATATGTCTTTTTCATTTGAAGAAAATATAACGCAACAATCAAAACGACAGGAATCACTAGCAAAAAACGCCATCGTGATTTTAATTTAAAAATCAAGAATACTAATCCGGACATCATGCAGGAATTTAGAAATGCTAGCTCAATGCCCTTAAAGTTTAACGTAAAAATGACACTCGCAAGGTGGCAAACAGGACAATACCAGAAAAGAAACAAACTCAATCCGGCTATAAAAGAAGCAATGCCAATAAGATTAAAATAGCCAATCTCCCGTGAGGATTCTCGTCCTTGTTTTCTAAGATGCCACCATCGCACCAAGAAATAAATCACAGTCCCAATAGTACAAAGAATAAAACCCAATATATTCATCATCATCAAAATAGACATTGAAGAC
>JBAXBM010000049.1:0-11586 GCA_037141995.1 Candidatus Omnitrophota bacterium | reverse complement strand
ATTCTTTTTTTTTCTTCGCCAACTCGTCTATGTCAGCTTTTCTTGGCGCACACACTATTTTTTAAACACTATTTTTTGGGTGCTGATTTTTCTTCGAATTTGGAATCGTTAAAATCCGCCACTTCAATGGTTCCTTTAAGAGCATGTCCTGCGTATTTGCTACGAAAGAGCTTGCCATCTTTTGCAGATAACAGATCGCCATTTTTGTCCCAGTCTGCCCAATCCAATCTTCCTAAATTGAGGACGTCCTGATGGTTCTCATTTTTGAGCGCATATTCAACAACGTAAGTTGGCCCGTTCCGTTCGCCATATCCTTTTATGTACATGACAAGAATAAAATTCTTCATCTTCTTTTGGTAGCTTGTTGGAGGATCGTACGTAAGCCAGATTTTACATGAAGGATCATATTCAGCTTTGTGCCAGCCCGGAGAGGGACACAAATCGCTCACATATGTTGAAGATGCGTCACGTGGATGCTCTATAATTTTCTCCGCTTTCTCAATCAACTTCCACCCATCCCGGCTAAGATGCTCTTCGTAAATAGGATCATCCTCCCCATGCCCGGATAGTTCCCCCAATGGTTTTACAATGATATTTTTGGGTACATTAAAGCCTTCGGCAAGTTTTCCTAGCCCCATATCGAAACGATGATTTAAACAAACCGTATTCTCATGTTCAAACAAACCCCCGCCACCCCATGCACCTAAATTCGGCCATAAAGCTAATGCCGTCAGGTAAGGCGGCTTGCTGATGGCTGTCCAAGATTCAATTGGTTTTTTCCATCTTGCTGCTAAGTATATTAACTTTTCGCCGCTCGGTGAAAGGTCACAGCGGCGTTCATATATTCTTCCCTTTAACCATTGCCCGTAGGAAAACTTGTCTTTTGAAGTGTCCCAATTAATAAGTTGAACCTGTTTTGAAGGACCTCTGCGAAAAACAACTCCCATGGAGGCTTCTCTTGCCAAAATCGCAAAAAGTCTTGGTGATGACTTATCTGTCATTTTAGACATGACCGTTGACCTTTAGTTTTACGCATTGACTCACCCTTCAGATCGATAGTATAGGCATTGTGGACCAGCCGGTCAAGGATAGCGTCGGCCAGCGTGGCATTGCCGATGACTTCATGCCAGTGCTTGACGGAAAGTTGGCTGGTAACGATTGTGGACTGGACGTTGTACCGGCCTTCAAGGACCTCTAGGAGATCTGCACGTTCGCTGTCGTTGATCGTGGCGAGGCCCCAATCGTCGATAATCAGAAGATTTGTTCTGGCCATGGACTTCATGAGTTTTTGGTATCGGCCATCTCCTTTGGCTAAGGCCATTGGATCTCCTGAACCATCCGGTTAATGAAGCCAAAGGATGCACGGCCGGCGGCTGGACTGTTATAGTTGATTTACCCTATATTAGTGTGGACAAAGTGTGTACAGCATGGTATTCTTGAAACATGAAGCTAGACGATTCGTCTAGCGGAATCCCACCCGTCCCAAAGGGGCTCTGGGTGCGGGATAAAAGAAAGGATTACACAATGCCCGTCATACAAAAAGACACCCGGATCGACCTAAGGATTGAAAACTCCCAAAAGGACTTCCTGGTCTATGCCGCCGGTCTCAAGAACATGAAGCTCTCCGCATTCGTGCTGAACTGTGCGATCAAAGAAGCAGAAGACCTTGTGGCCAGTAAGACCCAATTTGCCCTGCCCGAGGCCCAGTGGAAGGCTTTTAGCGAGGCTTTAGACCGCCCCGCCCGCGAGAACCCTAAACTCAAGAAACTTTTCAAGGCTGCGGATATCTTTCATGGATAAGCTCAAAAGCCCCATCCTTCTTGACCAACATCACGATATGGATGAGTTCGATTGCGGTGTTGATCCTCTAAACAATTATCTTAAGACCTTCGCTCTCACCAACAACCAGAACGGATCGGCCAGGACTTATGTCACAATGAAGGCCGGCAAAGTTGCTGGTTACTATACACTAACACTCGGCTCGGTCCTTAAGGCCACAACACCACAGCGCATTGGCAAAGGACTAGCTGGACATCCTGTGCCTGTCATCATTATCGCCCGTCTTGCTGTTGATAAAGCAGAACAAAGCCGTGGCGTCGGCAAAGCTCTCGTCCGTGACGCGCTCTTACGAACTATCGATGCCTCTGAGATCGTTGGCGGACGGGCCGTACTCGTTCATGCCAAGGACGCTCAAGCCAAAAAGTTCTATGAACAGCTTGGTTTCGATCCCTCCCCCATCGATCCTCTTCACCTTTACCTTCTCATCAAAGATATCAAGAAAACCATAGGCCTTTAGCCCCCGTCGGGTTTCATCCTTAAAAGGCTCAATAAAAATGTACTATCCGTCAAATTAAATGCACGAACTTTTCCCCTTTCACAAGAGCCAAAATGACGTCAAATCTCCTCGCGGCTGTCAATAGCAAAGCCCTTATGTATATATTTCTGAAGAACAGCTATGGCCCATTGCCGTCTTCAAAAGGATGGATCGTCAGAAAATAAAAATGCGCCACCCCCGCGCGCAGAAGCCCGTCCACACTGCCGTGGCTTTCCTTCCACCACTGAAGGAATCGTTTCATTTCACCATCGACCGCGCCCCCTGGAGGCGCCTCAAAATGGATACGTTCACGCCCCACAGGCCCCGAAACAACGCGCATAGGGTCGTCGTGACCTCTCCATTGGGCGACGCGGATCTTATGAAGTCCCGAGTACCCTGTCGGGAAAAGAGCGCCATGCCATCCAAAAAGCCTCTGCTTATTCAAAGCAGTATCGAATTTCCGGGTCGCGTCCAGAACACAACCTCAACGATCCCATCAACAGACCTGGATGAACGCCCGAGCCCCGCTGTGGGAAGCCTCAGGTGCCTTGCCACCGAGGAGCGGATCATCTGCAAATTCAAAAGCTCACCCTCGATCTCGGATGTCTTGATGACTTCCTCGGTCAGGATGTTCGTCTGAGCCGCTTCCTCAAGCTTGAGGCCCAGCCGTTTAACACGACCCAGAAGATCGCCCTGAGCCAGTCTTGCCTGCCCTAGAACAGGTAAAAGGACCGTGCTGTCCCAAGTGAACTGCGGCCACAACTTATGTTGCCAGATATATTTCATAAAGAAACCTCCCAAACCCCCAAAGGGCCGTGAAGCGAATAATCCCTATAATCGCTTCAAGAGCAAGAGAAAGACTGGGGTCTTGCCAGACTCGATCGCAAGTGCATTCACCTTGGGACGGGAATTGTTACGATCACGGGACAGATCATGCCCCCCACCTGAAATTCAATTCAGCCTTTTTAGTTTATCATTCCAATACTCAATGTACGCCATATAACCTTTTCTTTCCGTCATAAATTTTATATGCTGATCAGGCCGAAGTTTGAAAGCCATCAATTCCCTTACGCCCATTCGATGTGCTCTCTCCATTCTGTGGTGACCATCAATAAGATTAAATCTCCCCGGAGCTATCTCAGCCACGACAATAGGCTTTAAAAGATCAACCCGATCCAGATGACCTTCATCAATAGTTGAAAAATCATTATAATTATCTTCGACAACTATCTTTTCTGGCACGAATTCATCAGGTTTTCCTTGAATATATGCCGTCAGTTTTGTGATATTAAAAACAAAAATACCGTTAGGAAACAATTCATCATCACTCTCGACCGGACAAGGGATAAAACAATCGCTAACTTTTAACTTTCTTGCCAACAAAGAACCCTTCATATTCTTTTTAATCGTCATCATCTTTCTCATAACAAAAATTGTTTCTTTACGATCGATTCAATTTCCAAAGATGGAAATTAAGAACTCCGGCGAAGCTGACCCACAAGAAATATGGCAAGAAAAGGAGTCCTGCCAGCCAATAAATATTCCAGAAACTGGTCATCGTCAGAAGAATGCTCACCCACAGGAGCATCAGCTCCATAAAAGCCCACCCGGGCTTCCGGAGGCCAAAGAAGAGCGCTGACCATCCCGCGTTCAGGATCAGTTGAACCACGAACAACATCATTGGCAGGCAGAGAATATTTCCCGGCAGTCTCTCCCAGGCCATCCATCCTGCCACCGCCATCATCAAATAAAGGATCGTCCAAACCGGAGCAAATACCTTGTCCGGAGGATTCCATGCCGGCTTCCTGATCGTTGAGTACCAGCTTTTCACGGAAGCCGCCGTAAAAACAGACCCCACGGCCGCCGCCCCGAAACATAAAACAAAAAAGAATATCAACGACATTAGCTCACCTGTAGCGTATTTCAGTCATTATCCAGCCTGTTCGGCAAACCCAAGATCAACCATTTTGCTGACGTCAGCAAGAATATTAGTGTCAGTTCTCCGCTATCCCAACGCACACAATAACTTGATTCATAATTATCCTACCGACGAAAAAAAGACAAGAGAGGACTAATGAAATGAATTATACCGCGACTTATTGATTCGCAAAGATTACGCGAGACTATTTTTTCGAAGAAGACTCATTACTTGACTTACCAGCCACGCCTTTCGTCTCCTCTTTGCTGTCTTCAATAACAAACTCTGAAGGAATTTCAAACTTGTCTACTGGTAAGGGAACATCTTGTTGAATATCAACAGCTACCTTAGTAATAATATAATCTTTCCCAAGATCATTTACATTCACTTGTTTAAGCATTATGCCGTTCCAGAAAGCCGCGGTTCCAATAGATTTACTTTCATAAACCAAACACTCTTTGCCTAATAAGGTGTCATTTCTTACAGGAGAACCGGCGTAAAAATCTTCGCCGAAGATAGTAGAAATAATATCGCCCTCCTTCTTTGCCTTTAAAAAAGTTTTATCCTTCATGTTCAGTCCATACATAGTCAGCCCGTCATAAATCTGACGGCTGTCCTGTTCCATAGTCCAAAGCTCTGATCCCGTTCCGCTTTTAACAGAAACTTCAGTTGCGATTTTATTATTGGGGATATCAATATAGACGACCTGTTTACCCACAAGATGTCCCTGCCAATCATATGTAATGATGGCCGTCTTAAATGGAAGCTTGCGCGGCACCGTAATAGCTCCTGAAGAGTCCTTTATTTTCAAAATGTCTGCTAACTTGAAAGAAAAGGTGCTATCGGCTTTCTTAATAACAACATCATCTTCCGTTTTCTGCTCCAAGCCCCCTTTTATAACCTCGCCTGACCTCAAATAAAGAGTTACATCGCCAGAAGGATTTTGAGAACTCGTATCAGAGAAAGCAGGAAGGACAAAAATCAAAAGGAAAAAAGAAGCAGCAACGCCAACCCGATGAAATTTTGAAAGCCAATTCATTTGCGGTATTTCCTTTCTAATTAAAATACAAAAATAAATGATTCAACACCCTAATCGCACTATTGTTTATCCAATGTTTTTTCTTCTATTAATTTTACTTCACTTTCTGATGCCTTCCTCTTTTTTTGCGGAAGACCGCATCTTCTCAAAATCTTTCATCATATCTTCATTGGTTTGAATAACAATATCTAAAGGGATTCCGAACTTTTCCACCGGGAGCGGAACATCTTGTTGAATGTCAACAGCTGTCCTGCTTCTGTTATATGCAGCATTGATACGATTCACTTGATTCTCGTTAAGCAATATGCCTTTCCAAAAAGCTGCCGTGCTCCCATTCTCCTTTTCATACATAAAACAATCTTTTTCTAATACCGTCTTACGTGTTATAACGTCTCCGACATATAGATCTTCGCGAAAAACATTGGCGATAACATCGCCCTCTCGTTTAGTCAAGATGCCTTTTTTCGCTTTCATGTCCAAATGAATTAAATTAACCCCGTCATAAATTTCTCGTTTTTCTTTCGGCACATTTAAATCGCCTGAGTCTGTCTTAGTAAAATCTTCAATCACAATTTTATTATGAAGAGCGTCAATATAAACAATTTCCTTACCGGTCTTTTTCCCTTTCCAATAATATGTGACAATGGCTGTCTTAAACGGAAGCTTGCGGGGCACAGTTATTTTCCCTGAAGAATCTTCGATTCGAAGAATGTCGTCAGCATTAAAAGCCAATCTATTACCAAGCTTCTTAATTACCACCTCGTCTTTTGCTTTCTGATCAAAGCTGCCTTTAATGACCTCACCGGAACGAAGATACAGCGTAACTTCACTAGAATTATTTTCGACAAGTGTTTGAGAAAAAGAAGGAACGGAGAAAAACAAGAAGAGATAGCAATAAAGACAATACCGCACAAAGAAACACTTTAAATTTAACATAGAATATATCCTCCTTCACTTATAAACAAACTAAACGACTCTGATGATCACATACTGCTTAAGCGTTTTTCCGGAAAAGCACTTTTGAAAATGGCCATGCTACGTAATGATAGAGAATGACATTAGTACACCAGATTGAATCATAACAGCGTTTCCCAGCAGAATAGGCGCTAATAATCAGCCTGCTTTTTAATTTCCAGTTTTAACATAAATATCAACACTGTGCGATGAATCCATTAACGGCCCAGCGAAGACTTTTATAAATTCTCCATCCTTATGCAAGCTAACGCCAGCATAATCAAAACGAGTCACAACTGGTATACCGCTATTCTCTTTGGCCACATCGACAGTCATGGAAATTTTTGAATTTACGCTGGTATTGGAATCCGATTTTGATAGGGTAAGAGAAAAACTATTCTTTAAATCTATGAATCGTGTTTCCTGGGGTTTGTCAGTCCCCACCGACACTTGATATGGAAGAGTAACGCCTCCGCTATAGACTAATGCCTGCCCTACATGTGCATTAAAATCAAACAAATACGATTTATTTTCTTTCCCGTTTTCGTTGATGACAATTTTTATTTGCACCGGGATGCTATTTTGAATTGCGGGAGCACCTTTGTCTGCTGCTTGAGCATTCCCCGTCAATGCGCAAAACGATAATAGAATAAGCGCGATCGCGGGTAGTTTTAATTTGTACATTTTCCCCTCCTTGTTCTGTTGTTAAAATTTCTGCCTACACTCTTCAATGTGGATAATTCATTATTTAAAGCAATGATGTAATTATTGCATTCCCATAAAATAAAAACAAATATTACCAGCGATTTTTAGAAAAAGCTCTCTCAAAAAAATGGACGGCAAACGAGGTGCGTTTACCGTCCATAGTGGAAAAATTAACTCCCCGGCCGGATATCATGGGGAACCATTTTATGGAGCGGGATGCCCATAGAACTCAAAAGATTGGGAAAAAACAACCTAAACATCACGCCTAAAGGCCCCCGGCACGTTATTCATGGACTACAGACCATCTTGTTCAAACGTTTATGATTATTTTACGTTAACAAAATCTTTGACTTTGACTCTTGCCAAATCCTCGAAATTTTTTATATCTAAATCATTATTAAACGCACTTATGGGAAACCAATGAAACATTGGATAACGATGTAATAAATATCCTTCCTTGGTCTTAACAACCTTTTTGATTAAGTCCCAGGAAAATTGCCCTTCACTTGTTCCTTTAACACTACCTTTAAGCACCTCGTCGCCTATTTCCCAACTAATTTCACGGTCTCGTTCGGAGTATTTCTTAAAATTTCTTGATACTTGAAGTTTGTATATTGGCCAACGTAATGCATAAAAATAAGTTACCAAAATAAAGGGAATTACATCCTGACTTTTAAAGCCTCGAATATAAATAAAAAACATAGTCGCTAAACATAAAACAATAGAAATAGGGCCGCCTATCTTTTTAATAAGAGCCACTTCTCCATATTTCAAATTATAATAATTCGCTTTTAAGAACGCATTTTTGTCCCACCGATAATTTAGATTAATTTTCATATTTCCCTCGTCGATTAACAATCCTACATTTCGTAATACATAAGCAAAAAGCCCCTACCCGGATATTCCGGATAGGGGCTTAATCTATCCGGGAAAAAGGTTCTCCCAGATATTCAAAAGCTGCCGCTGACACAGGAACTTTGCCAGTGGCTTAGCTCTAATGAATATATGCTAATAGATTAAAGAGCCTGGCTAGCTGGAATCCTTGCGACCTTACCATTCTTCCAAACGATCACAGGCATGCCGAGTCTTTTACGCTCTTCAACTACTTTGCGGACAGCAGACTTTAATGCTTCAAAAGCTTTATCAGATTTCGCCATAAGATTTCACCTTGATTTGATTATCTTTTCAAAAGATACATTATCTAAAATTTCTAATTTCCCATTCTTCCTGGCAATAAGCCGCGGACTGGAAGCTGAATTATCAAACAAGTGCCAGGAATCTAATAAAGGTTCATAAACCTTAAGGAAGTTATGAATACTTCTATCAAACCGCCTTAAAACATCTCCCTTTGGAACATTGTGCCCTCCCAGGGAAACACGCTCTTTAATGCGTGCCAAAGAAAGATCAGGATCAGGCACCCAAAGAAAAAACAAACGGACAGAATAACCCTTTGCCTTCAAAGTCTTCAGCAATGAGAAATATGTTTTACCGGACAATGTCGTCTCAAACCCAAAATCAATCTTTCTATCTGAGAAATCATGAATCTGCTTTAAAACTAGTCGCCCTGCATGAATCGCCGATGTTTCGGGTGAAAAAGGCGACAAACCCTGAGCAATAAGATCAGCGTTAATAAAATTGTTACACTTGGCATATTTAGGCAAGAATTCCCTCGCGAAGGTGGTCTTACCCGATCCATTAGGCCCAGCAATAATGTAGAGATTAGGTTTCTTCATAAGAAAGATTATAACATAAAAATAAAAAGCCACCCCCTAGAGAGTGGCTTTTCAAAAACTCCCCCGCGAGGGCTCGAACCTCGGACACTGTGGTTAACAGCCACATGCTCTACCGACTGAGCTACAGGGGAATAAATTTTGATACAACAATACGTCAATAAAAGCTTTTGAATTATACCGATATTCTTAAACTTGTCAATCACCAGTTAAACAAGAAACTCAAAAAATCCGGATTAATTAAACTGAATACTCACCAACTTACCCATCTGTTCCAGCTTGGCGGCAATGAGGGGGATGATGGTTTCTCGAGGAAGAATGCCCTGTTTGCGATAGGAAATATCTTTATTGGCCGGGTTCTGGGCGCGTCCGACCATAAAATTGACACGGTCAGCCCCCTTAAGAAGAAGCGCCAGGTCTGCGGCGGCGCTTTGATCGGAATTATGCTCAAGGTCTTCGCCCAGGATATTGTAAACCTGGTTCAGGGTCACGGCACCTTCAGTAACCATATCAATACCTTCAATAAAATAACGCGGCGGGGTTGAATATGACGCGGGTTTTTGTTCAACCTCAAGCTGTTCCATCGCACAGCGCGCCACAATGTCGGCTGTTGTCGCGCCGCACACCACCTTAAGCCCTTCTCTGCCGAGAAAATCACACACCCAGGCCATATCATGCGTCCGGTCCGATGAAGGCCCGGTCAAAAGATCCACGACCTGCCCTTTACGGCAACTGACAGCGACGACCGTTTTGTCATCGCCATTCAAAGCTCCGTCATTCTCCTGGGCCTGCCGTAAAATATCACGCACCACAAAACGCAAAGGGCGCCCTCGCCCCGCCCAGCCGCGCAGGAATTCTTCCAGGCCGTCGATCCCCCATCCCATGGGAAAAGAACGCCCGATACCCGATTGGGTTATGCCGTCGCTGACAAGTACAAGTCCGTCTCCCGGATCCAACTGTCCATGGTATTCATACGCCACTCCGGCGGGGATCATCAAAGGATGCGCTTCCATCACATGCGCCTCTTTTGTCCCCAAGAATACCGGCGGAGGCATTTCATATCCCAAGGCGGAAATAGCACCGTCATTCAGGATACGCGCCACAATGAACGCGGTAAAAGGCTTTGACCCGTCACGCCATTGATTCATGGTTGTTACGACACTTAAAAAAGCATCGCGCAAGGACATGCCTGACTGTAAAAGTGCGGCCAGGCGCGCGCTATTCATACGGGAAGCCACATGCGCTTTAACCCCGGATCCAACGCCGTCGGCACAGATCAGTGTTGTGTGATAAATGGTGCGCTTGCACAGGAAGGTATCGCCGCAGGGATTCCCCGGCTTCTTGGAAACATGCTGGAACTCAACTTCAAAATGATGATACGGCATGTTTAAATTTTCTTATCTTTATCCTCGTCGGACTCTTTGCTGTCCACCGCCTGCATGAGCTTGTTGACCAGCTGTTCGCCCTTGGCGGTGTATTCACCCAGAAAATCAGCAAATTGACGGGCCATTTCGATCTGGTGTTCATGCAGTTCACGCGCCTGGGAAACAGTATCATCTTTTACTTTTTGCAAACGCTCGGCGTTAAGGCGGCTATCGGTAATATTGATAAAAATCCCGACAAACTGCTTTTCAGCATGCAGGGCATAAACCAATTCGCGCGTGATAATACCAAGGGATTTTTGAGCACACACTTCATCAGCAACTTCGACCTCTCCGGATTTTACGCGCGTAAATGGTTCCGGGTCAATCAGATGCGAAATATGTTGACCAAAACACGATTCGTTCACATGGAACATCCGGGCAAAGGCAGGATTAAAATTTAAAATATTAAGATCATGATCAAGGACAATGATCCCGTTGGGGCTTGTTGCCATAATGCGGTCAGAACGTTGTTCCGCCAGCCGGCGCATATACGGAATGCACATCTCGATTTCCGCCATGCCCTGAACCACCGCAATCGCCTGGTCGCGGCAAGACGCATACCCGCAGGCCCCGCAATTAAGCCGGTTTTCTTCCCTGGCTTTACCGGTCTTTTCAAGCACCGCACGCATATCATTTTCGGAAACCGTCATGCCCGCACACGTCTGTGCCCCGAATGCTGTTTTTAAGTCAACGCCCTTTGACTTTACCGGATCAACTCCCGGATTTTCCCTGGCATAACGGATAATCCTGGCCCGGCGGTCGACCACATTCCCGGACCTGCTGATACCCGCACCGTTCACACAGCCGTAAAGGCAGAGGAGCGGCTCAATGATACGGGGAAAAGCCCCCTTGGCGGCCTCTTCAAAAACATTTTTCATCGCATCAAAACCGCTGATAAAAAGCAGTTTCTCATCAAGGACACTTGTTTCAAACGCCGCGGTGGCCATCGACCCGCCCTCGACGGGAAACAAACGGCTCTTCCCGGCCGGCTGTTCATCAAAAGCACTGTCTTCGCATGTGGCCAGATCAATCCCGCGAAGCTTGAACCATTCATCAAGCTCGTCGAATGTCAGGACGCAATCAACCAGGCCGGCAAACTCCGGGCGTTCCGCTTCGGCTTTCTTGGCCACGCACGGCCCGATGAAAACAACTTTAACATTTGTAAACTTTGCCCGGATATGGCGCGCATGCGCGATCATCGGCGACACAACCGGCACAAGATTCCCGACCATGCCCGGATCATATTTTTCAATGTATGAAACAACCGCCGGGCATGCCGTGCAAATATACGTTTTGGCAGGATCCTGAACACACGCGGCCGTTTTTTCTGCCACCAGATACGCCCCCACGGCTGTCTCGGCCACATGGGAAAATCCCAAACGGCGCAACGCCGCCGGAATACGGGCATACTGCCACGGCTCAAAAACCCCGGCGAAAGAAGGCGCCATTCCGGCTCATCCAGAATATGTTGCCATTTCAGCCCTGCGGGATGCGGCTCACCT
>JBAXBM010000048.1:0-11634 GCA_037141995.1 Candidatus Omnitrophota bacterium | reverse complement strand
AATGAGGCATTAAGCGCAGCACCACCACCTCCAGCAGCGGTGAATAATTAGCCAAGAGGCATGTGATGATCAATATCCCGGATTCTATCTTCCCCATGGACGGTGAAGGCCGGTTGATTTGTCCCAAATGCCGTATCCTGGTCAATGCCTGTGTATGCCCTTCGATCACTGATCCTTCAAGAAAGCCTTTAAAATTAACACCTTCCTTTCGAATTGAAAAATCCGGACGTAAAGGCAAGGTTGTGACCGTTATCGATAAATTGCCCTGCGATGAACTTTTATTGAAAGATCTGTCAAAGAAAATCAAAAACAAGACAGCTACCGGTGGGACTTTTTATATTTCTAATAATATGGGAACCATTGAGATCCAGGGGGATCATTTGAAAATGATCAAAGATTTCTTTAAGCTTTCCAAGTGACTTGAAATATCACGATATAAAAATATTTGTCTGGATGGCGTCAAATGCTGCAAAAATTATGGTTAGAACGCATACAACGACTGATTAAGTTAACTTATCTTAAACTTTTCCGCATCAATGACACGCCATTGAAGATTGCCCTTGGTTTTGGGCTAGGGGCTTTCTTGGGCATTATGCCTGGCGTGGGTCCAGTTACGGCACTGGTATTGGCTTTTTTGTTGAAAGTGAATCGTGCCAGTGCTGTTTTCGCCAGTATTATTTTTAATACCTGGGTCAGTTTGATCGCACTTTTATCTGCTGTCAGGGTTGGTGCCATCGTGATGGGACTTAACTATCAGGATGTCTATGCTGGTTGGAAACTGCTCATCAGGGATTTTAATTGGCAAAAACTTTTTGCCGCATCGGTGCACGATATTTTGATACCGGTAATTGTTGGCTATTTCATCATTTCGTTTTTGCTGGCTATAGCAGCCACTATCATTGTTTATCTAATTCTTGTCATGATCCGTAACAAGCGTAAAAAAGGTTCCTCTAATAAAATGGCATAATCTAAATTAATATTATATACTTTTAATAAGTTTGGGGATTTATGACAATTGTTAAAAGTATGGATAAATATAAATTAAACCAGCTAATCCGTAAGTCCGTAGCTGTTTTTGTGTTAGTGGCCTTCTTTCTGACCAGTCTAAGGGGGCCGCAAGGCATCGCGCAGGCACAGGAATTGCTGAAACTGCCAGCGCCAGGGCTTCGGCTTGGGTTGAGTCAAAGTTTCATCCCACCGCATATTTCAGCCATTAAGACTTATCCGGATAATCCGTTTCGCTTTGATTTTGTCCTTGATCACGGTGATCATAAACTTGAAGGGCAGGCGCTCAAATCTGAATCGGAACGCCTGATCCGGTACTTTCTCGCCGCCCTGACCATTCCCGAGAAGAATATTTGGGTGAATCTTTCTCCGTACGAGAAAAACCGCATCATTCCTGATGATCTTAAGAAGACCGGCATGGGGATAGATCTTTTGGCGCAGGATTATCTGCTGAAGCAGGTATCAGCGTCTTTGAGTTATCCCGAGACAGATCTGGGTAAGACCTTTTGGAATAAGGTTTATGCCAAGGCGAATGAAGTGAACGGGATCAAAGATTTTCCCGTCAGCACATTCAATAAAGTCTGGATTGTTCCTGAAAAGTCGGTGGTGTACGAAAAAAATGGAACAGTCTTTATCCTTGAAAGTTCCCTGAATGTCATGATGGACGAAGACCGTGGGGCGATGGAACGGGGCGCCACGCCTGATGTCAGCCCTGACAAGCAGCAACAAAATGAGGTTTCATCCCAGGCATTTCGGGATATTATCCTGCCGATCCTGAAAAAAGAGATCAATGAAGGCAAGAATTTTGCCAAAGTCCGTCAAATCTATCATGCCTTGATCTTTGCCAAATGGTATAAGGAAAAGGTCCTGCACAGCCTCTTAAATGAAAAATATGCTGACCAAAGCAAGGTGTCAGGGATCGACACATCCGACCGCATGGACAGCCCGCGCATTTATGCCCGGTATATGCAGGCGTTCCGGCAGGGGGTCTTTAATTACATCAAAGAAGATATGGATAATGCTTCCCAAGAGATCCTGCCGCGCAAGTATTTCTCGGGTGGGTTTATGCCGGGGGCAAACTTTTCTTTTGATGCTGGCATGAAATTATTACAAGGACCATTGCCTCCTGCGTATGCATCAGAATTGAAGAATATTATCGATACGGATCATGGCCAAAGCACTGTTGAAACAAATTTCGTTGGTATAAAATCTATCGAGAATGCTCAAATAACAGATAAAGCACAAGAATTAAATATTTTCACGAAAGAAAATGGAGATAAGTTTTTACAAGTTTCTGATAATAATGATATTATCCAAAAGATTGCACTTTCGCAGGGGAGGAGTGATTTCCTGCCTAATGCCTTATCTGAACTGATCTCACAGATCGATAACCCACACCATCAACGCATCTTACAATTATTTCTTACGCTTTACAATGAACATCCCGCCGATTTCTATACCTTTACAACACTTTTTCACGACTTGTTTGGCGCGGCGATACCAAAAGACAACATCATTGCCCTGCATGAAAGCCTGACAAAACCGGCGAAATATGCGCCGACGGAGACCGAACATAATCATCGTATCGCGGCACTTCATCAGATCGTTAACTTTCTGGCAGAGCGGGGGAAGGTTGATCTGAAGATTTCGGACGACAGGCAAACCTTGCATTTGACATTTAATCTTCCTGATAATCGTGTTGAAACAATTGATTTAGATATTTCAGGGTGGACTACCATGAAATTCTACGAGTCGAGAAATGACCGATTGATAGCTCTTGAGCCCGTAAAATTAAATAACGTTAATAACAAGAAATATCTAATTAGAATCCTGCAAGCCGAGATTTTACCGGCTCAGAATAATGCCTTGAAGCAAAGGTTAAAAATTGAGGCGTCGCGCACGCGCATTGATGAGTTTATAGAAAGGATGAGTTTTGGGAATGAGGATCCGAAAATCATTGAGAAATACAGGAAAGTTTTCACCATTTTATGGGAACGGGGGATCATGGTTAAAAGTAACGCAAGGGTAATAAGTAGCACTCTTAATGACCTGTATAACAATAAACATTTTGATAAAATTGAAATGGTAAGTTTTCTTTCTGATTTTTTTGCATCTCCCGTCGTTGACAGAGATAATATTACCAAGGTCATGGATATCTTTGATACGTTCCTGGTTTATCAAACTTCAACAGGACGAGGCCCTTTCTCTGGTTATTATTATCATGCCGGTATTGCCTTTAAAGCATTGTTGATGCTAGTAAGAAAGAATATTATTACTCATGATAATGTGGATGATATTTTGGATCTTTTTATGCCGCCTTTTTACAGGAATGTTAGCCGCGGGGCTGAGTATGGTTACTATATCAGCGATGGCCGCGCTTATTTTGAAGCGATCATTAGGTTAGTTAGTACTAATGTTTTAACTAAGGATAATTTTAAAGCTGCACATGCGCTTATTAATGATGGTATCAATGCCAGTGCAGAGCCTTCCGTGGTTGAAGAACGAAGCTGGCTGTTGATGGATCTGACAAGAACACATCATGCAGGCGCGTATGAACGCTATCGTTTCCAACGGGAAGGATTTTTTGCTGAAAAAGATATTGAACCTATACTCATAAAATATGATTGGCTTATTCCTGATGCGGAACGAGGCGCGAATTCTTATCGTGTTCTCCCAGAATTTTCGTCTTTATCTGATGATTTCAAGGATGAATTTTTGAAATTGCGCTATGTTCGTTATAACTTACATTCATCAAAGGAAAGCGATGCGGCTTGGGAAGCTATTGCAAATTCATTGCACGAATCAATAGCGCCCCCGTTTCAACCGTTAGTTACGTCTGACAATCTTGAAAAAGCACACCTTTTGTTCAAGGTCATTCATGAACACTCAAGAGATTCTGATTCTAATGCAGAACAAAAACCTCTTCGTAGGCTGGCGAAGATTATCGCGCAAGCCAGAATACAAAATATCTCTTTAGATATAGATGCGCTTATTCTTATTGCTGATTCTGAAATACTATACACTAACGATGTCGTTGATATTAATGCATTATTAACGCAAGTCTTCAGCAATACTGTCTCGCAAGATGCGATCGATAAAATCAGTGCTCAATATATAATTCCTCATCAAAATCGTCCCCAAATAAAATCATACGCTATCAATACGGTTGAGCCTGTGGACGGTGAAACGACTTTTGTTACTGTAAATATACCAGGCGCTGAAATACCTCAACAGCTGTATCTCAGGTTATATAATTATACAATGAACCAAAGATTTAAAGTTTTCGCCATAGCATTCCCCAAATATCATGATTTGCTGGTCGATATCTTTAACGCTGTACCAGATCTCCCACAGTATGAATTCTTTAAATCAATCCCGTACATTTTTAATATCAATAGTACTAAGAATGAATTTGTTGGGTTACACCATGATTTCACCGGCCAGAATTTAGCTTTCTTCCATGCTTTTATGAATTACTCATTACAAAAAGGTTTATTGACTTTAGCCATTGATCCTTTAAATCATACCATTGAAATCAAATTTGGCGACCAAGTTCATAAAGTCAACATTTCAGCCCTAACCCTTGCATCTTTAATCAAGGAAGGTCAGACATGGAGCCGTGCGTCTTTCACACAAGGTAAAGATGAATCGAGCGATCATATCCTGAGGCTGTTACAACGTGAGATATTTGGTCCGGAAGATGAGGCATTTTTCCAATTTATTCATGAGCAACGGACACGGACTGAGATAGTTGATAAGATATTAAATGATCCCAAGAGTCCATTCGTTACTAATAGTTTCACACAGTATGAGACTCAACAGATCCAATGGATCCGTGAAATACTTGAAATGATGGCTGAACGAGGGTTGGCTCTTGATAATGATGTGCGTTATTTGCAATTTTTCTTTATGGGTATCGCACTGTTTACCCCATCTAACGTATCACCTGAATCTCAGCCGGGACTTGTTTACGCTACGCTCAAGAATTTGATTTCTTCTAATATCATGCGCCCGGAAAATAAGAACGATATTCTAAAAGACTTGTTTTGGGTTATTCTCCAGAAGAGCAATAGTAGTGGAGGTGTTTACCCTGGTTATGGTGATATCAAAAGCAGGAATCTGTCGCTGGGCATTCTGAATAAGTTAATCGATTTAAAGATCGTGACAGACAAGAATATTAAATCCGCTATCACATTGTTAGTGCCGAAATTTCTTCAACTCAATACAAGTCCTTCATCATCCGATACAATGGCATACCTTACCGCCTTGTCCCTTGTGCAGGAGCAAGGCATGATCACGGCAGATAACTTTGAAAATGTTGTCATAGCATTTTCCCGTATTTTTGCCAGGGCTAACTTCAATGAAATTATTGCCAGCATTAACGACGGGACTTTTGATCAGCGGTATTTTTCTGATGATTACATTAATAGCGTAACACAACCGGGGATGACTATCAGTGCTCAAACCATTGCCAAGTTAAGGGACAGTAAAGATATAGGCATGTTGTATTTTATTGCTTCTGACAAAATGGATTATTTGAGATATACCGTAACCGCACCCTTTCAAAGATCCATGACTCAATCTTTGAGTTCGCTAAATGCTGTTGACGAACTTTGGGGATTATCGCAACAGGAGAACAATCTATTTTCATCAAATGCTAAATTCGAACTTCTATCAATGCCTGAAGTGTTAATGCAGAAAATCGGGCCTAAAGAAACGGCCAGATTTTTTTCCGATATAATTATTCATCCACAATTTTACACACCTGGGTATCTCCGTGCAGAGGCTTGCCTTAATTTCTTGCATATTGCGCACAATGAAACAGAAGCTACCCTCGGGAAAGATCTGATGGATAGAATCCCTGGCATGGCCAATGCCTTATTATCCAGCATTGACCCCAAGACTGACTTTCCGAAAATGTTCAACATGAAATTATATCCTTCAGAATTCAAGTTACTGTGGGATAACAAATTCAATAATATCCCCGAAGGGGCAGAGCGATTGATCATGAATCAGCGTTTGCTTGTTTGGATGCTGGTCATGATGGATGATCCGCAGATGAAAAAACGTTATTTGGCGGCCAATATTCCTTTTTCCTGGTTGAAAGAGGTGCAGGAAAAGATCAAAGGAAAAGTCCCGACTGATGCCTTTCTGGCCGCGATCAATATTGTTGCCATGACCGCCATTGATATTCATGTGGTAAACAATATGGCAGCGATCCCGGGGATCAATAACGAAACATCCATCCGTCAACTGATCTATCGTTTTATGAATCAGTATGAATCAGGACTTTTTAAGGAAACCGGTATTCATGACGGCATTAACCCGACCTTCAAGTTCGGCGATAGGAATATCGTTGAGCTTTTGGACAAACCAACAGATGCAGATGTTAACTATAAGCCTAGATTCCGTATCCGCAAAATGTTTTCTCCTCAAGATAAAGATGATCCAGGAACAGGCATGGGTTTTACTTCAGAAGCTGACCATTTACTTGTTCTGGCGCAAAACAATCCGGATTATTTGAAATTTATTGATAAGAAACAGATATCACGCGAAGTGGTTTATGAAACGAATTATGATGTGTTCCTTCATACAACACATTTGATGGCGCCGATCCTCAATCATGAACAGATCATTCACAATCTCCAGCAGAATCTTTGGCAAACCACCGCACAGATATACAAGCTTTGGGCACAGCCACGATCATTGGTGCATACGGCGATTTCTCGGCTTATGCATGCTGACCGCGATGGTGATCATCGTCCGTTTGCATATTATTCGATGCTCACACGGCAAGCCATTGATAACGAAACGATGCCTGGAGCTAAGCTTGTTAAGGAGATGCTGACGTGGAATTCCAGAGGCATGTATATTCGTGACATATCAACATATATGGGGCTTGATTCCAATATCCGTGGATTTGGTCTTATAGATGCCGAGCATATTGTTGAAACTGAAAACAAAGACATGTTCTGGGCGAGTTTATTTGAAATGATGATTGCTTTAACTTATTCCGGTTATGCCAATGGCTTAAGCAAGGAAGAGATCCGTGAGATCTTTACCCCGCTTAAAATGGAGATCGATGGACGGGAAGAGAGCATGTTCAACGCGCTTCGTTTTGATCGTGAGACAAAGCATGATCCTTTAGAGCCTTTGATCAATGCCATGTTCGATCACATTGATATGATTGGAACACCTGATTATGAATATTTACAACTACTCATCGAATCCTATTGGCCGTCAGAAAAGTTTAAACTGCCAACACGCATTTTCCTGGACGAAAAGCGTAGTACTGATATCAAGATCCTGGAAAAGCCTCAATTAAGAACTCAATTAAGCAATGCGGAAGTTTTCTCCGTTCTACCGTCTCAAGCAAAAATCCGCGGACAAGGGGCTCCTGTAACAGGATCATTAAATTCACTTGCAGGGAAATTAGTAACACCTCAGGGGGAGAGGTTAGCCAGAGAGTTTAATCTTGGGCGATCGCAAATCATTGATCTTAATCATCCTGATGCTTTAAATGGCTTTGGTCCAAGAACACAAGCGTATATTCGAAGTTTGCGTCTAAAAATCGAAGATAATACCATGTCTTCAAGTCTAACTAAAAAGAAATCAATCAGCGCTCCCGGCGGTATTGATTTTAAGGATATTCAGATTGAGATGCAGGGGGATTCGGTTATTGTCAATTATGGGCCGGATAGCATGCGCTTTAATAATCCTGCCATTGACGGGCTCAGGGTGCAGATCATCAGCATTAAAGACGGGGCTGATCTAACGGCATTCCTACCGCATTAATTTCTTCCAGAAGTAATCCACGAACGCCCCAAAGCCGTAAAGTTTGCGCAAGAGATCGCCGACGGAACGGATGCTGATGAGCATGCGCCACATTTGCAACGGGCGGAGGTAGAATTCTTTAAGGCCAGTGTCGATCAGGGCGTCGATCTCTGTATTGGAAAGCTGGGGATAGGAGAGCAGTGTTTTCTGTTCACCCCCGGAGGTCAGCCAGTCGGTCCAGTCTTTGGCGAGCAAATAACCATTTTCTTTGGCCCAGGAATAAAGATACGTACCGGGATAGGTTGCGATGCCGGTGATCTGGATGGTATCCAGTGGCATGGCTTTGGCATAATCGATGGTGGCATGCGCACTAGCCTGTGTTTCACCGGGCGCACCGATCATAAAACACCCGTGCAATGTAAAGCCCAGTTCATGCGCCCTTTGGCTGAAACGTCGCCCCATGGCCACATTCACATCACCCTTGCGCACGGCACGCAGGGTTTCATCCGTGCCGAATTCATAACCGACCATGAGCATGCGGCAACCGGCTTTCTTCATTAAAGGCAACAGGGAAAGGTCGGTATTAATACGCATATTGCATGACCACGATATCTTTTTGTGAAGGCCCCGGCGCATGATCTCCTCGCACACGGCGGTGACATGTTTGGGATCAGCGGCAAATGTATCTGTTTCAAACATGATTTCGCGGATATGCGGAAAAAGGCGCAGGTCAAATTCCATTTCATCGACAACGACCTTGGCATCACGATTGCGCAAACGATACCCATACATTAATTGCGGATCACGGCAAAAACTGCAGGCATTATTACAGCCACGCCCTGTTAGCAAGGTCAAGAACGGGTATTTCTTTCCGGCATCCGGGTACCATTCCGGTTTAATCAGGTGCCAGGCCGGGAAGGGGAGTTCGTTGACGTTTAAGGGCATGCGGTCGGGGTTCGTGATAACATCTTGCCCGTTATGCCAGCTCATGCCCTTGATATCGGCTGATGTCACTTTATTGGCCAGGTCACGCAAGGAAAAATCATATTCCCCGCGTAAAATGTAATTCACCGCGCCTTTGGCAATCTCAAAGGTGTTGATCGGTTCTGCCGACACATGCTGGCCCACAAAAGCCACACGGCAATTATTCTGTTCCTTGATCACGCGTGCTTGCTCAATGTCGGCATAAATGGACGGGGTCGTGGCATGGATAACCAGCAGTTCAGGCTTAAAGTCCTTGATGATCGCAAAACTTTCTTCGGGTGTCATATTGCGCGCGGCGGCTTCAACAAAGATCACCTCATGGCCAGCATCCAAAAGAACCTGGGCGGCGATAAGGAGATATTCAGGATGACGTTGGACGCGTCCGCGCGAGCGGGCCGCCCAACGGGCGACACGGACGAAATTTTTGCCGAAAGAAGGATTGAGGATAGCGATCTTCATCTGCTGGATATGCCTTGTTTAATAGTACTTCACTAATGATCGAACATGTTTAACGCCTGCCTTACCGCGTCACTCTTTGGAGCTTCTCTCGGGGGATAACCCCCCTCGTTCCAGGCGAAAAAGCACTCGGCGCTCGGCGCGGCGAACACGCAAAGCGTTAAACATCTAGTATTAATTAAATCTTGAGCTATCTTAGGCGGAAGAATAGTCTTTTTCAAGAAATACCTTCAACTTCATTGACGTGATGCCTTGCTTTCCTTATAATTCATGCATTCTAACGTGGAGCTAACTATGACATTTAATAAATCAGCATTGAAAAAAACATTAACGGTTGCCGGGAGAAAATATACTATTTATTCGATCCCCGCATTAGCCAAGCAGGGGTTTGGAAATGTAGGATGTTTACCGTTCTCGATCCGCATCCTCCTTGAAAGCGCGATCCGTAATTATGATGATTATCAGGTGACACATAATGATGTGACAACTATCGCCGGATGGTCGCCTAAAAATGACCTTAAAGAGATTGCTTTTAAACCGGGGCGAGTGATCCTTCAGGATTTCACAGGGGTGCCATGTGTCGTTGACCTTGCGGCCATGAGAGAACAAATGAAGCGCATGGGAGGGGATGTGAACAAGATTAATCCGCAGGTTCAATGTGACCTGGTGATTGACCACTCCCTGCAGGTTGATGCCTATGGGTCTCCCAAAGCATTTGATAAAAATGTCACGCTGGAATTCAAGCGCAACAAGGAGCGTTATGCATTTCTCAAGTGGGGACAAAATACGTTCCACAATTTCCGGGTCATTCCACCGGCAACAGGCATTATCCATCAAGTCAACCTTGAATATCTGGCCACCGGTGTTTTGTTAACACCCATGACAGGGAAAGACAATCCTGTTCTGTACCCAGATTCACTGGTCGGAACCGACAGCCATACGACCATGATCAATGGGGCTGGTATTGTGGGGTGGGGCGTTGGCGGCATTGAGGCTGAATCCGTGATGTTGGGCGAACCGCTTTCACTTGTCATGCCGGATGTGATCGGCATGCGCCTGACCGGGAAACTGCCGGAAGGTGTGACCGCCACAGACTTGGTTTTGACGATCGTTGAAATTCTGCGCAAGCGCGGGGTAGTGGATAAATTTGTAGAGTTCTTTGGTCCCGGTGTCAAGAATTTGACATTACCGGATCGTGCGACTATTTCAAATATGTGCCCTGAATACGGTGCGACCATCGGTTTATTCCCGGTTGATGATGAAACCATTTCATTTTACAGGATCACAGGGCGCACGAAAGAAGCCAAACTTGTTGAAGCCTATTTCAAGGCCCAGGGCTTGTTTGATCCTTACAAGAATTCAACGCCAGTATTTTCTGACACCCTGGAACTGGATCTGGGATCGATTGAGCCATGCCTTGCCGGCCCCAAACGCCCGCAGGACAGGGTACGCCTGGCGGCATTGAAAGAAAGTTTTGTTACAGCATTATCAGCGCCCTTAGGGCACAAAGGCTTTGGAGTGTCGGCAGAGGCCGTGAACGCGACAGCGCCGGTCGGACGATCAAAAGACACTATAACTCATGGCAGTGTTGTTCTGGCCGCGATCACGAGCTGCACAAATACTTCAAACCCTTCCGTGCTAATCGGCGCCGGGTTATTGGCCAGGAATGCTGTGGCCAAAGGGCTTAAGGTTAAAAAGTTTGTCAAAACCTCATTAACACCAGGATCACAGGTTGTGGATGAATATTTAACCAAAAGCGGCCTGATGAAGAGCCTTGAAGCCTTGGGATTCCATAATGCCGGCTACGGCTGTGCCACGTGCATCGGTAACAGCGGCCCTTTGCCGGAAGAAGTATCCACAGCCATTGAAAAGGGGAACCTTATTGCTGCCAGTGTCACATCGGGGAATCGAAATTTTGAAGGCCGTATCAACCCGCATGTGAAAGCCAATTATTTGGCTTCTCCCATGCTGGTTGTGGCTTTCGCGATAGCGGGAACGGTGAAGGCTGATCTTTTTAACGATCCATTAGGTTTTGATTTGAAAGGAAAAGCTGTTTTTTTAAAGGATATCTGGCCGGGAGAAAAAGATATTGCCCGTGCTGTGAAAAAATTTGTAACAGTTAAAGTGTTCAGCGGTAAGTATAAAAATGCTATCAAGGGCAGTCAGCATTGGAAGCGTGTCAAGGAATTGAAGACTGAACTTTATCCATGGGATTTGAAAAGTTCTTATATTCAGGAACCTCCTTATTTTGAGGCGATGGCGGGCGGGCTTAAGGAAATCAAGGATGTTTCCGGAGGACGCTGCCTTATTATGGTGGGAGATTCGATCACGACCGATCATATTTCTCCGGCGGGTAACATTTCAAAATCATCTCCGGCAGGCCAATATCTTCAACATATAGGCATCGCTCCTGCT
>JBAXBM010000047.1:0-11924 GCA_037141995.1 Candidatus Omnitrophota bacterium | reverse complement strand
CATAATTCAGATAGTGCGCGCTGAATACAGGTAAAAAAATAAAGCCTGATATCCCCAGAAAAAAAGCCCACGGCAAAAACATACGGACACGCTGCAGCAACATCCATACGGGCATATATTTTCCTGTTATAGCCATAAGAAACACCCCTTCGCCTGTATCAAAAAAATCATTCCTGCCTTCCCGGCATATAAAGATAGAAATATACCACCATTCCTGTCACATGCCATACAAATCCTTATGGGCCGCAAGAGGGAGAATTCACTTGACAAAACAAGCTTCTAGTTTAAAATTTAAATCTCAATTTAAGTCAACAGGCATCATTAAAGAGGTAAAGGTCATGGCAAGAGTTTGTTCTGTATCCGGCGCGCGCCCCACATCTGGCCGCAAATATAAAAGACGCGGGATGGTCCGCCGTAAAGGTGGTGCCGGTTCAAAAATCGTCGGCAAGACACTCCGTGTCATCAAGCCCAATCTTCAGCGTGTTAAGGTTGTTGACGAGAACGGCACAACCAAACATGTTTTTGTTTCCGCGCGCATGCTCAAGGCAGGAAAGATCACAAAGGCCCCCAAGGCTTCTGTCATCCGCGCCAAGGTTGCTGCTAAAGCAAAATGAAATTATACTGTTGATATCAAAAAGCCCCGGTGATACCGGGGCTTTTTATTTGGCAAGACGAATATCTTTGAGAATTATTTGTGCCACCGGCGCCTTGTTCCAGTCATCAATACCCAGGGTATACGCGATATCGACCGTCTGCCCCATGCGCAAATCCGCAAATTCAGCCGACATCCCGAATCCGACAGCGGCTACGCTCATCACCCCGTCTGTCACCCACAATTTCAGGGTGCCCCGTCCCATTTCCTGCGGACGATTCTTGATCATCAAACGGCGCGTGGCAAACACGGGAGCCGGATTCCCTTCACCAAAAGGTTCAAGATCCGCGATCCTCTCCACAAGGTCCATGTTAACCTCGGACAAAGAAAGCTGGCTGTCAATCCCAAGGACCGTATCAGGCACCCCCTCAGTAAAAACACTTTCCGCAAACCGATTCAGACCTTCCCTTAAATCAACCACAAATTCTTCCCGTAATCTGAGCCCCGCCGCCCGCTTGTGGCCGCCAAAAGCTTCCAGCATATGCGCGCAGGACGCCAATGCCTCATTCAAATGAAAACCTTCCACAGAACGGGCAGAACCAACCCCGAGACCATTTTCAAAAGAAATAACAAAAGCCGGGCGGCCATACTTCTCGACAATCCTCGATGCCGCAATACCCAGCACGCCTTTATGCCATCCTTCTTTATGAACAACAATGATCCGGTCTGTTCCCATATCCCCGGCAGCCTCGATAATGTCAACCGCTTCATCCACCACCGCGCCCTGCTGGCGCTGGCGTTCACGATTATGCACCTCCAGGATATCCACAAGCCCCGATGCCGCCACAGGATCTTCACACAGCAATAATTCCAGTGATGTGCCCGCGCTGCCCATCCGTCCCGCGGCATTCAAGCGGGGGCCAAGAGAAAACCCGACCAGATGCGGTGTCATGATCTTCCCGCGCACATGCGCGGCTTCAATCAGCGCCTGCATCCCGGCCTTGGCGCTATTCCCGATCATCGGCAACCCATAACGGACAATAGACCTGTTTTCACCCCGTAACGGGACAACATCCGCTATCGTCCCCAAGGCCACCAGATCAAGGTCATTCAGCGGAAATGCACCCAGGACCGCCTGCACCAGCTTGGCCGCGATACCAACTCCGGCAAGATCCCGGAACGGATAACCGCAGCCCGGCTGTTTGGGATTTATAACCGCGAATGCCGCATCCGGCACAGATCCTTCCGGTTCATGATGATCGGTCACGATCACGTCGATCCCTGACTCACGGAGCGCCCGTACCTCGTCAATCGCCGTAATACCGCAATCAACCGTGATCAAGAGTTTTACTCCCCACTCTTGGGCCAAAGGAACAATATCATGATTAAGCCCGTAGCCTTCTTCCATCCGGTGAGGGATATACTTAAGCACCGTCATCCCGAGTTTATTCAAAAGAGAGACCACCACCGCTGTTGATGTGACGCCGTCCACATCATAATCGCCGTACACAAGGACCGTTTCACCGCGTTCACGGGCAGACTTAAGGCGCGCCACCGCCTTATCCATATCTTTCAACAGAAAGGGATCATGAAAATCATTCAGCGACGGTGCCAAAAACGAACGGGCCTGATCTGGATCTGTGATGCCGCGGTTAACAAGAAGGCGCGCAACAAGGGGCAATAAATGAAGTTCCCGGGCAAGCTGTTGCTCAATCCCGGGATGGGAAACTTTCAAACGCCATTTTTTAAACATATTACATTTTTTCCGGTGCGGAGATCCCCAGCAAACGCAATCCATTGGCAAAAACAATACGCGCGGCATCCACCAATGCCAAACGCTGGATAGAAAGTTCCGGATCCATGGCCTGGTCGATGACACGGCAACGGTCATAAAACTTATGATAGGCAGCAGCCAATTCCTGCATATAACGGGTCAACGTATGCGGATCCAGCTGTTGGGCGCAAATATTCAGATAATCCGGCAGCTGCGCCATCTTCCTGACAAGCTCAATCTCCGCCTCGTCAACTAAAAGGCCGAAACGCAGGGCCGGAACAAGCGCCGCTTCTTCACGGGCCTTACGCAGCACACTATGGCAGCGGGCATGAGCATACTGGATATAATAAACAGGATTATCAGGCGCCTGCTTGCGGGCAAGGTCAATATCAAATTCCAGCGGCTGATTAACCTGACGCATGAGCATAAAATAACGCGCCGCATCTGTTCCGACCTCTTCGGCCACCTCGCGCAATGTGATAAATTCTCCGGCGCGGGTAGACATGCGCAATTGTTTGCCGTCGCGGAAAATAGTAGCCAGCTGGATGATCAGCCCCTCCAGGGCATTGACATCCTTACCCAATGCCTGCGCCGCCGCCTTGATGCGCGGGATATAACCGTGATGGTCAGGCCCCAGGATATCAACCAGAAGGTCAAATCCGCGGTCATATTTATATTTATGGTAAACAATATCAGGCGCTAAGTACGTGTAAAACCCGTCGCTCTTCTTAACGACACGATCCTTATCGTCGCCAAATAAAGTCGACTTGAACCAGAGAGCCCCGTCTTTTTCATAAATAAATTCTTTCTGGCGCAACTCTTCCAGGACAGCCGCAATCTTCTCCTGGCCAGATACCTGCGATTCAAACGACCAGTGGTCAAATGTGACGCGGAATATCCGCAGGTCTTCACGGATAACATCCATCAGGTAATCTTTAGCAAAAGTGCAGAAATCCTCGAAAGCGCAGTCCTCAGCATCCGTCAGGGAAATAAAATGCCGCTGTTTAATAAAAATCCCCGCCATGCCGCGGATATAATCTCCCTGATAACAATCTTCAGGGTACTCGATCACCTCGCCCAGCAGCTCGCGGGTACGCAGCTGAACCGAACGCCCGAGGGTCCGGATCTGGTTGCCGCCGTCATTCACGTAAAATTCACGTTCCGCCGTATGCCCGGTGGCATTAAGGACATTGACCAGCACATCTCCCACCGCAGCCTGGCGCGCATGCGCGACCGTCAGAGGCCCCGTCGGATTGGCAGAAACAAATTCAACGAGTACTTTCCTGCCTTTACCGAATCCGGTGGTGCCGAAACTGTCGCCGCGCACAAAAATATCAGCGAGGACATCATGGTACGCCGCGGGCGCCAGCCGGATATTAATAAACCCTGGACGGCAAATTTCAATCCCGGCTACCTTATCTTTAAAAGAAGAAGCATCAATCACGCGAACAATTTCCGCCCGGAGCGCTTCGGCAATGTCCATAGGATTCCGGCGGAGCACTTTGGAAAGCTGGAGGGCGATATTACATGCCAGGTCGCCGTGATCTTTGTGGACGGGTGTGTCAAAGACGATATCCGGCAACACGATATCCGGCATCAGCGTCATGGCGGCGGAACGTATGCTGTCACTCAAACGGGTGCGTAATTGTGTAAACATATGGCCGAGGAAATTTTACAAATTCTGTTATTGCCAGTCGACGGGAATCGCGCCCTGCCAGAGATGATCCAGCCCGTAAAATTGACGTGAATCATTCTCAAAAACATGCACAACGACGTCTCCCATATCCAGGAGAACCCAGCGGCCGTTGGAATCTTCAGGCGCCGCGTTTCCCGCAGCAGAGAAACTGAAGCTCCGCTGACGCCCGGCGCTGTCAAGGCCTTGTTTGAACCTGACCTTAACGCCCAGAAGATGCAGGCCCGCGTCAACCCCTTCAGCCACAGCCTTGATATGCCTGGAACTTGTGGCCGTGCACAAAACAAAATAATCGCAAAAATTAGCGACTTCGCGCATGTCAAGGACAACGATGTTTTCCGCTTGCTTATCAGCAGCAAGCCGGGCGGAGCGTTTGGCAGTTTCTAATGATTTCAAATGGTCCGTTAAATATTTTGAAAAATGTTAATATATTACTTCTTAAGTTTTAGCGCCTGCTCCTTGCCGAGGACACGCCAGCATTCATGCGTACCGACGGGAGACTTAACGACCGCGAAAAAACGGCCGCCCTTTTCCTCAACCCTGTAATCCGCTGAATCAAACTTCGCCTTGCTCTTCACATCATAAAATGACAACTTTTCCATATCAACACCTCCTGTAACAGTAAAAAGAATTCAATAAGTCTAGCCAAGAACAGCGCGTGTGTCAAACTAAAAGTATCACACCGCCGAGATCAAACGTAATTTTGCTTCCTGGGCATCGGAAATGTTGCCGACCACGGCCAGGTTGAGTTTTTTCATTTTCAGGACTTCCCCCGCCACACGGCGGATGTCATCCGGTGTCATCGCGTTCACGCGGCACACCACTTCTGCCAGTGTCCGTACACGGTCGCGCTTGATCACCGACTCGCCCATCCACATCATGTGGTCCATGGTATCTTCTAGCCCGAGGATGAATTGCCCGATAAAGTATTCCTTCGCGCGCGTGAATTCGCGCGGCTTAACTCCCTGCCGCCTCAATTGCCTGAGAATTTTCATGATCAGGTCAACCGCTTCAACAAGCTTGGCGTTGTCAACCCCTGCCTTGATCATGAAGAGGCCGGTATCATCGAAAGATTTTGTCGAACTGTAAACAGAATACGCCAGGCCGCGTTTTTCGCGCAGTTCATCAAAAAGACGGCTGGACATGTTCCCGCCGAGGATCACATTTAAAACTGCCTGGGTATAAATATCGGGATGATTGGCCGGCAGGGACGGAAACCCCATGGCCACATGCATCTGTTCAATCTGCTTGCGAAAAAAATTAACGCGCGGCCGCTGCTGTCTCCCCTTAAAAACAATACTCGTCAGGCGTTCCTGGCTCGGAAAACTGCCAAGCTTCTGCTCAAGAAAGTCCACCAGCCAGGCATGGTCAAAATTACCGCATACAGAAACCACCACATTGTCCGGGGAATAATAGCGGCGATGAAAAGCTCTCAGGGACTTCTGGGTCATGGCGCTGACCGTTTCCTTGCTGCCGGCCAGGCTTTTGCCCAGGGGATGATCCGGCCAGACCAACGCGTCAAGAAGCTCCAGGACGTGGTACTGAGGCTGATCATTGTACATCTTGATCTCTTCCAGGATAATGGTCCGCTCCCGCTCCATATCATTCTTCTGGATCAGGGGGAAAAAAACCATATCGCAAAGGATATCCAGTGTCTGCTCAAAGTGGCGTGCCGGCACCTTGGCATAATAACATGTTTGCTCCTCGCCGGTAAAAGCATTGAGCGCGCCGCCGACACCCTCAATCGACCCCTTGATCTCTGTGCAGGAATACTTGAGGCTCCCGCGGAAAAGGACATGTTCCAGATAATGCGCCGCGCCTTTCTGGTCATCATCCTCGAAACGCCCGCCCACGCCGGCCCATACCCCCACGGCAACACTCTCGCGGTCCTTCAAATCATTGGAAACAATCCTGAGATTATTGGAAAGGGCTATTTTCTGATACATGATTTAATGAACCGCCATGGCCAGGGATACCGCAAATTTTTCAATATAGTCAATAAGGCCCGGCTGTCCCGCATGGTCATGGATCATCCGCACCAAAGCGCTGCCCACAATCACACCGTCAGCCCCCCGCGCCATATCACGCGCCTGTGCAGGCGTCGACACACCGAAGCCGACGCATACCGGCTTGTCCGTCACTTTTTTTACAAGGGCAATCCTGCGGGCAATCTCATCCGCCATAGCGCCCTGCCCGCCGGTTACACCCGCGACTGAAACATAATAAATGAATCCGGTAGAAACTGACGCGATGGCTTTCATCCGCGACACCGGCGTTGTCGGCGCCACAAAGAAAACCGTTGCCAGGCCTTTCTCCAGCGCTTCCGCGCGGAGGATATCCGCCTCTTCAGCCGGAAGATCAGGAATTATAACCCCATCCACGCCGGCATCATGGGCCTCGTCTACAAAATCCTTATCTCCAAAATGAAACACAGGATTGTAATAGCTCATGAGCGCGATCGGCACCTTGGAATGCCGCCGGACGCCCCGGACAAGCGTCAGAATTTTTTTTAAATTAACACCCTTTTGAAGCGCGCGGTATGACGCCGCCTGGATCACAGGCCCGTCAGCCATAGGATCCGAGAAAGGCACACCCAGTTCAACAATATCCGCACCCGCCTTTTCCAAGGCTAAAACAAGCTCTTGCGTAACAGCAAGATCCGGATCACCCGCTGTAATATAAGGAATAAAGGCCTTTTTCCCGGCCGCGCGTAATTCCATGAATTTCTGGTCAATGCGGTTCATATTTATATCTTTCATCGGCTTTAGGGGAATAACAGATCCTTGATTGTCCCCATATCTTTGTCGCCGCGTCCCGAAAGGCAGACAATGACACTTTTCTTCCCTTTGACAGTCCCCGCCAGTTTCGTAAGGTACGCGAGCGCATGGGACGATTCCAGGGCCGGAATAACCCCTTCGGTGCGCGCCAGGAGACCAGCCGCATCCAGGGCCTCTTTGTCCGTCACACCCACATAATCAGCGCGGCCAATCTCCTTGTAATGCGCATGCTCGGGGCCAACCCCCGGATAATCAAGCCCGGCTGAGATCGAATGCGCCAGAGCCACCTGGCCGTCATCATCCTGCAGCAGGGAACTCTTGCACCCATGCAGGACTCCCGGCGCCCCTTTACCCAGCGCCGCGGCATGATACGGGGTATCCAGCCCGTGCCCGGCGGCTTCAACACCAACCATGCGCACCCGGGTATCATGATAAAAAGCATGAAAAAGCCCCATCGCATTGCTGCCGCCTCCGACACAGGCAACAAGATAATCCGGAAGCTTTTTTTCTTTTGACAAAAATTGACGGCGCGCTTCCTGGCCGATCACCGACTGAAACTCTCGGACCATCCAGGGATAAGGATGCGGCCCGGCCACCGTGCCGATCATGTAAAATGTATCTTTAACATGGGTCACCCAATCGCGGATCGCCTCATTCATGGCATCCTTGAGCGTTTTGGAACCGCTCTCCACAGGAACAACCGTGGCGCCCAATAATCGCATACGCACCACATTTAACGACTGGCGCTTGATATCTTCAGACCCCATATAGACCACACAGGTCAACCCAAAAAGAGCACACACCGTAGCCGTGGCCACCCCGTGCTGGCCGGCACCGGTTTCAGCAATGATGCGTTTCTTGCCCATACGCCTGGCAATAAGAACCTGGCCGAGCGTATTATTAACCTTATGGGCGCCCGTGTGCAGGAGGTCCTCGCGTTTGAGATATACCTTCAGTGTCTTCAAATGACGGCTCAGGCGTTCGGCAGAATACAGCATGGTCGGACGGCCGGCGTATTCCCGGAGATAAAAAGCAAACTCTTTTTTAAACGAAGGATCACGGCGGGCTTTTTGAAACTCTTTCTCAAGGTCAGTCAACAGGGCCATCAGGGTTTCAGGAACGAATTTACCGCCGAACTGCCCGTAATGCCCATTCTTATCAGGAAAATTCATACATCCCTCATGGTTCGTAGCCGATCATGGTCATAACCGTATTGGCGATACCAACCGCCCCCGCGATACGCAGCGGCAAACGCAGGTCACTTTTGTCAATCCATACAGAATATTTTGCCGGCACACTGCGCAGGAGTGCTGAAAGATACGTTTTGCCGGCCGCGTTAAAAGAAACATCACCGACATCCTGCATGGTCACATCAAGGGTCGGAAGGCGAAGGTCAAACTTTTCATCCTTCCGGAACTCTCCCTGCCTGCGATAACGATAAATAAAACCATAAATATTGTCAACATCCCCGTTTTTCGCAATAGTTTTAACGGTTGTCTTACCGTCGGATATCTTTGTCACCTTGATCCCTTTGCCGCCGGCCTCATACTCTTCCGTGATTTTTTCGCGGCTGCCGAAAATGTTCAGGTCGCGCACCACGGTCCGGGGAAGATAGGTATCAGGATCTAAAAATATACGCTCTTCATCAAAGAAATTAAATCCCCTGGAAGTGAAAATAACAAGGGCAAGCTTCTTTCCGTCAACCTCCTGCTCTCCCTTGAAAACAAGGGATGCCTCGCCCACTTTAACCGCGGCCTGCTTGATCGCGTAACGGATAGTTTCTCCCGGCTTGAAAGGCGCCGTACGGGCCATAGCCGGTGAACCAGGGAATATCAGGCAGGCGGCAAAACCCAGCATCGCCGCGAATTCACATCGCATCATAATCTTTCATGAACCTTTCAAGGACGCGCGCGCCGTGATAAAGCGTCTTAATCTCGGCATATTCATCATTGGCATGCAGCGTGCCGGCCTTACCAAACCCAGTGGCAAACGCCTGGATGCCGTGATGCTGGAAAAATGAAATGACTGTCGCCCCGTCAGACCCCTTAAGCGCGGCTTTCTGGCGCTCAGCCTGCGCTGACTTGAGGAACGTCTGCACAAAAGGATTCTTCGCGCTGATTTCGTAGGGCAGCTGAAGGTCGTCGATGATCATTTTGTAATTGGGCGTGACCGTACGGGCAACGGCCTTGACCTGGTTGATGAGCACCTTGGGATCCATGCCCGGCATATAACGGATATCGACCGAAAATTCACAGTAGTCAGCGACCATATTCACCTTGTCGCCTCCTTTGATGGTGCCGATATTAACCGTAGGATGATTGAGAAGGGCATGCTTCTTGAATTTAAACGGATAGGCCTTAAGGCGGCGGATGATCTCAACGGCATGCTCAATCGCGTTGACACCGATCCAGTTGGTCGCGCCATGGGCTTTTTTACCGAATATCTGAAAGCGTGAATGAAAAAGCCCTTTCTGGGCAATCACCGTATCAAAATCCACAGAATCCAGGACAAGGGCCAGCCGCGGATTAAGCACGCCCTTATCGAGCAGCGGCTTGACCCCCTGATGGCTGCCTGTTTCCTCGTCGGCTGTTGCCGCCAGGATAATATCCTTGCGCGGGTGAAACCCGTCTTCCACAAGAGAACGTACCGCCTCCATGGCACAGGCCAAATTGCCCTTATCATCAGACGCCCCGCGTCCGTAAATTTTCCCGCCCACCACATCCTTGCCGTAAGGATCATATTTCCACCCGGTACCGATCGGCACCACATCGGTATGCGGTGTGATCAAAAGCGCTTCTTTGGCAGCCTGGGCGCGCGGCAATGACCCCTTGAGTGTGACGATAACATTCGGCCTGTCGAGCTTGTACGTGACAACCTCAACATGAAGCCCGAGGGACTTCATATCTTTGACAACCAGGTCAGCGATCTCGACCTCGTTGCCGGGCGGATTCTGTGAATCGATGGAAAGAACTTTCTGCGTGAGGCGGACAAGACGGTCTTTATTAATCATGGCAGTAAGCAGCCCCGCTAAAGAGGGCCGGCGCGTGAAGGTTAACCTAGAATGCTCCTGGCCCTGGTCTCACCCTCAATGCGCTTAAAATCCTGGTGATCAACAAAGACCATTCCCGGACGTTCCGCGTGGAGCTTGATCATTTTAGGGAGATGTTCGCGAATGTTCTGAAAAGCGACATATTTGAAGATGGTGCCGCACTTGGGGCAGGCATGATCGTTCAGCTTGAGGTCCATGGCCTTGCATTTCCCGCAAATACCCGACAATACCCCGTACTCCAGCAGGTGCGCCTTCACGTCGTCGAATTCAATATTCTGGTAAACACGGATCATTTGTTTTGGCATAAGGCGGGATTATAGCACAGCTGACAAAGAATGCCAACAAGTTGTCATTTAGCCGCACGCTTAAATCCAAAAGCCCGAACGTTTTTCCTCCGCAGGTAAAAACTTCGGGCTTTTGGATCAACAGCACCAGCTTTGAAACTACTTTTTAAATAATTATTTTTTCTCAACCACCTTCACCGCCGGCTCGTCTTTTTTAAACAACCCTTTTAATTTTTCCAGATCCAGGCCGCTCTCATGAAGGAACTGTTCCATATTGGCCCCGCCTTCGGCATCAAGATTAAGGCCGAAAAACTTCTGGGCATTGGCGCCGCTCATGATCCATTTGATATCCGCATGCTGGATCGCCTGGGCCAGCGCGCTGAATTTGGCCAGCATAATGTCTTTTTGAATATCCAAAATCTTGACATTGATAGCCACATCATTATATTCTTTCAACGCCTCTGCCAGTTTAAGGGTACCCGCGGCATCCGCTTCCTTTTTAATCCTGATAATGTCCGCTTCAGCCTTACCGACATTCTGAATTTGATTCGCAAGGCCTTCCGCTTCAATGGTGGACTTCAACTTCTGCCCCATCGACAGCTGTTCCATCCTCTGCTTTTCAATCTCCGCCTGCCCTACCTGTATTTTCCGCATGGCTTCAATCTTCTGAATGTTCGCCTCCACCTCTTTGGTCGCGACCTCCTGATTCTTGAATTGTTCCGACATAGCGATCTGCTTGTCTTTTTCAATTTGCCTTAAACGATAAATCTGTTCAGCTTCAGCCTTGGCGATCTCCGCTTCTTTATTAGTCGTAGCGACCCGGATATCCGCGTCCCGCCGGATCTCGGAAGCAACTTTTCTTTCAATATCCGCGATGATCGTACTGCCCGGCGCATCTTTAATATCTTTCAACTCCAGATCAACAAGCTCAATACCCCATTTTGGGAAAACGACCTCAACTTCTTTGGTAATCGCGCTGTCCAGCAGCTGCCTGTTCATGTAAATATCAAGGATGGTCTGCTTGGTCGTAACTGTTCTGCCGACACTTTCCATGATGGCTCTTAAATCTTCTGAAAGCCTTACAAAATCGAATCCCATTTCTTTCGAAGTATCCGTCAGGATCAGCCTTTCCACCGCCAGATCGATATTCTTGATATTGACAAAACACATGATATCGCTGACAAACTTGGCCATGTCTTTATCATTTAGTTTGATATCATTGACGGGAATCGCCAAATTACACAGCGGCAATTTATGCATTTTCGTAATAAATGGAATGATCCAGTAGGCGCTTTGATTCGTCCTGGAAGAAAAAATCGATTTGGTATTCTGCAAAATCCGTATGTGCGCCTCATTCACAGGAACAACCCGGTAAAAACCAAACATGCCGCCCAGGATATGCCTTAAAAAATACCCGGCCGTTAAAACGACGCCTCCGATAATGACAATCATGATTAAATCCATTTTTCCCCCCTTTTTTTTAATTCTAAGATCCCGCGCGCTTCAATAAATAACGCCCGCATGTTGATGCGTCGACTTTCTTAATTCAATCAAGAAAAATATTATACCGGCGGCTATCATCCTTGTCCATCTATTGCTATCCGCGGATCCGCCGATGCGTTGCTTGAATAGCTTCCACCATATCTTTCCCAACCCCCGCACCCAACGCCCATTGCGGCCACGCTGCCACAGCATCCTGCACTTCCTCCACAATATTTCTTGCTTTATTAATTCCAAATTGATCCGCTAACGCGA
>JBAXBM010000046.1:0-11958 GCA_037141995.1 Candidatus Omnitrophota bacterium | reverse complement strand
CGCCTTTCAAGCGCGCCTTGAGCATCTTGGCCAACACATCGGCCTGTTCATGGATTTCTTTCAACATAAAATGCGGATACCCCTGCTTCTGGGCGGCATCCATCTGAAAGGTCACACGATCGATCTTGGGCTTGCGGACTTTGCCTTCAAACGACATCACTTTCACGCCGTCCCGGCGCAAAACAGCAATCTCGCCATCCTTCAAATAAATAACATTGCGCGTATGCCGGATAATAGCCGGCACATCAGACGCAATAAAATTTTCGCCCTGGCCCACACCGATAATAAGCGGGCTCCCGACGCGCGCGGCCACAAGGGTCGACGGATCATCAGAAGAAACAACCCCGATGGCAAACGCCCCTTCAAGGTCCTTGATCGTCCGCTGGACCGCCTTGACAAGATCACCCTCAAAATATTCCTGCACCAGATGGACAATCACTTCGGTATCTGTTTCGGAAAGGAATTTATATCCCTTACGGATGAGCTCTGCCTTGAGTGTCTGGTAATTTTCAATAATGCCGTTATGGACAACAGCAATGGAATGTTCCGCGTTGGGATGCGGATGTGAATTCTTGCGGCAAGGAGCGCCGTGCGTGGCCCAGCGGGTATGCGCGATCCCCAACCGCGCGCCCGGCAGGGGATCACCGGCGATATACTCTTCCAGGCAACGGATCTTGCCCTGTTCCTTGCGGATTTCCAGCTTCCCGCCGGATGCCGGGACCAAGCAGACGCCGCTCGAATCATATCCGCGGTATTCGAGATTCTTCAGCCCTTCAAGAAGAAACGGAAGCGCCTCTTTACCGCCGATATATCCGATGATCCCGCACATAGAAACTCCCTGTCAATCCTCACCAAAAGAACAACAGCGCTCAGGCTGACTTGGCAGCTTCAAGCGGACGGATGTGAATATACGTGGAACGCTTGCCCTGACGGCTGCGCTTCTGGGTAAAATAAACATCCCCTTCACACGCCGCCGAAAGATGCATACGGCCGCGCACATTAAGACCCGGCTTCCACTGATCGCCTTCACGCGTCAAAACAGCGCCTTCTTTAACCCTCTGCCCACCAGAAACTTTCATGCCCAGCGTTTCAGCATAAATCTTATGGGACAAACCTCCGACTTTACCACCCATGATAACCAGCCTCGTTAATGATTGATCTGACTTGCCCTTGCACTTCCCGGAGAAAAACATCACGGAAAATGAGGACAAAAATATACTACATTTTTGATCTTTAGCAAAGCAATTTCTTTACTGCCCCTTATTTTTTCAACAACGGCTCAATCGCGGCCTTCCATGCTGTCAGATTACGTATATTGACTTTCTTGCCATTTAAGAAATATGAAGGCGTCCCGCGCACATCCGCTTTTAGGGCTTCTTCCATATCGGCCATGATCTTTTTTTCAAAAGCGGCGTCCTGTTCTTTGAGGTCTTTTAGAAAACGGGCGACATTAAGCCCGGCCTTGGCCGCCAGCTCTTTATATTTTTCTTCAGACAAATCTTTGGAGTTCTCCATCAACAAAGCAACCATAGGATAATACTTACCCTGCAACCCTGCCGCCAGGGCCGCTTTGGCCGCGGGCCGCGCATTCTGATGAAAAGGCAGGGGATAATTCTTTAATACGGCTTTGACATCTTTCGGGAATGCCTTCAGGACTTCCTGAATGACCGGATGAGACTGAACACAATACGGGCACTGGAAATCTGAAAATTCAATAATCGTAATCGGCGCCTCCGGATTGCCGTTCACATAAGAATCACCCACTTTAAGGTCATACACACGATTCATGTCCTCCGGTGGCTGAGAAGGGGCAACAGGCGCAGACAACCTGCTTTTAAGCTGTTTATTCTCGGTTTCAAGCGCTGTGATACGCGCCAGGACCGCTGTCATGCCCTGCGTATTCGCCGCCACGCTCTTATTCATGTCTTTTTGCGCCAACACCATCTCCCGGACAATCCCAACGACAGGCGCCATTGACGCATTAACAACCATCGTCACACAAAAAACAATGCTGGCAGCAACCACAAGCCCCGCCAGGATCAATGCCATCACCCTGACAAATTTATTACACTCCACCATACACCCCTCCTTGTTGTATTCACGCTGTTGTCCTAGACTACCGCGCCCTCAAAAGAAATACAAGATTTTTTCCCGATGAAATTTCTGCGCTCAAAGATCAATCCCGCCATAATGCTCCGCCAAAAACTTAATATCGTCCCAGCGTTTCTGACAACCGAACACCGCAATGATAAATATCTTGGCATCTTTCTCAAAATAACCGACAAAACAAGACTGCGCCGCCCGCGTATACCCTGTCTTGCCGTAAATATCTTTTTTCCACCCCCTGAACAGGCACTTATTATGCGAACGCAAACACATGACTTTCCCGTTCTGCGATACAATCCTTTGATAGCGCTGGCGGATCACGTCGCGGAAAAACGGCTTCTTCATCGCCTCGCGGAAAATCAACGCCATATCATACGCGGTAGAATACTGCGGGTCATCACCGGGAAGCCCGTGGGGATTCGCAAAAAGGGTTGTCTTCGCCCCGATCTCGGCCGCCCGGACATTCATCATGGCCACAAACTGTTCAACAGATCCCGCCGTTGCTTCCGCCAAAGCCACCGCCGCGTCATTGGCGGAATTCAACAACGCGGCATACAGCAGATCCCGCACACGATACTTATCACCCGCCACAGCGTATATTTTACTGGGCAATGCCTCGGCCGCCCGCGGGCTTATCGTCACCTCATCATCAAGCTGAAGCTTTTCAAGAACAAGGATCGCTGTCAGGAGCTTGGTTGTGCTTGCCGGAAGAACTTTGCGGGAAATATCTTTTTCATATATTCTACGACCGGAATCCATCTCCATCACAAGCGCTGCTTTAGCAGATACCCGGTAAGGCTTTTTCACCTGTGCCGCGGCCGCAGCCTTATGCGGCCGGATCCTTCGTCCTCGACGGGCGTACGCATCCGTTCCGCCGGCAAAAACAATCAAAAAAATTCCAGCAAGGGTCAATAAAAACAGCCGGCGCATTATAACCCGCTCGCCCTGACAGCCTGCGCCACAAGATCAATCGCCTTTTGCGCCCCCTCAGTCGGGAGGACAACGGTGCCGCCAGCCGGGCACACACACCAGCCCTTATCTGTATGGATCACCACGATCCATATATGCTGGGCGCGGTCATCCTCGCTCACAACAGCATCCACCACCGCTTTCTTAACCCGGGGATCATACAGCAGTTCCCCGAACTTGATGGTCAACGGGCCCCACACATTTTCCAGCTGGATATTCGCGCAATCCGCCTGGTCAATAAAATACGTCTTCATCGCATAAACTCCTGGTTGCGCGACCTTCTGATGGCCGGCCTTCGCCAATGCCATTTCAAAAAAATCAGTCTGCCCCGCCGCAGACCATTTGCGTTCAAATTTCGTACCGAATGTGGCGGGGATAATCCTGGCATTCACGGCAAAGCCGGACCCAGGAACGTTTTCCGTGATCCACGCCGCATAGGGCGCATGATCCGTGACAATATAAAGCTCAGCCCCGTCCGCCAGACGGTTATTCACAAGCCTGAGAATCGGCGCTGAAAACAAACGGTGCCGGGCATGATGTTTTTTCGGCCAGGGACAAGGAAACAGGCAGTGGACGCGCGACAGGGAACGCTCCGTCAAAAGATATTGCAGGGCCCCCACAACATCCATGCGCATAACGCGGACATTGGTCAGCCCGGCCTCATGAATCTTGCGCAGGGTTTTCAGCACCCGTTTGGCGCACTGTTCAAAGCCCAGAAAATTCTTTTCCGGGGACGCGGCCGCGATGCGCGCCAGGTATTCTCCCGTGCCAAAGCCGATCTCAACCTCCAGCGGCGCCCGGCGCCCGAATACCTCCTGCTGATCAAAAGGAAAAAGCCGCGGTTCCAGCGGAAGGAAGGCCGCCAGAGATCCGTACGCGTAATTATTTTTCATTCGCCATGATGCCCGCGAGGCCATCGCGCCCTTTGGCCGTCAAAAGCCCGTCTTTATATACCACCGGGAAAAGGGCATCAAGGGCCACCTTCGCTCCCGGCGCAGGTTCGCGGACAATATAACGGTCCACCTGATATGTTGCACCTTTGACAACAACCAATTCTGAAGAGTAAAGATTCTGAGCCTTGACCGGCTTGGAAACACCCGCAACAGCATTCATCTCGTATCCAACAACAATCTGTGCGGCCATGATGGCAACAACTTCGGCGCGTGTCATGCCGATACTCAAACGGTCTGACGGAAGGGCCGCCACAGGCGCCACAGAAACAACCGAGACCACAGGCACGGGGATTGACGAACAACCCGCCAGTACCGGCACCAGCAACAGCATCCCCAGAAGTCGCTTCATAATACCCTCCTGCTTATAATTAAAAACTCCGCCCCTTCAAACTTCTTAACATTCAAATATGCGGCGTATATTAACACCTGCCATGCGTGATGTAAAGTGCCCTTCATTCATTCTGATATCAGATTTCACAGGTTTGCATGGACGTTCCCGCAACCCTTTGCTAGGATGCCTTCAACCTAAGGAGTCCCCATGTTTGAACAGATCGTTCTCGGAACAATTCAGGGCATCACCGAATGGATACCCGTCAGTTCTAAAGCCTGCGTCATCGCGGCCAAAGCCTATCTTTTTCACAGAACGAACCCTTACAACGAACTCATCAACTACGCGCTTCTCCTTCACCTGGGAACCCTGGGCGCCGCTATTATCTATTTTCGCAAAGATCTCGGCCTTATTCTTGAATCCGTAAGCCGGCCCTCTGATAAAAATAAAGACAGCGCAAAAATCCTCATGTTCCTGCTCATCACAACAACCCTCACCGGTTTGGGGCTGATCCTGACCAAAAAGGTCGATGCCCTGACCCACGCGGCCCCCAACGCCAAGCTGGCCCTCACCCTCATCATCGGGCTTGCCCTGGCCATCGCGGGCCTCCTCCAGCTGAAAACCTCATCGGCCGGCAAACGCACACCGGGCGACCTGAATACCATTGACGGGATCATCCTGGGGTTAGCGCAGGCCGTTGCCACCCTGCCCGGCCTTTCCCGCGCCGGCACAACCATGGCCATGCTTTCCCTGCGCGGCTTTGAAAAAGAAAACATGCTCAAGCTCAGTTTCCTCATGAGCATGCCGGCCATTTTCATCGGCAATATCGTGCTGAATTACAAATCATTCCTTCATGCCGGCATTGAATGGGTGGGCGTCCTCACCGCGTTTATCGTCGGTTTGCTCAGCATCAGCACCCTGATGAACGTGGCCCGCCGCGTCAATTTCGGAAAATTTCTGATTTTTATCGGGATCATCCTGATATGCTCGGTGGCCCTGACCTTCTTCAGCCCCATGAAATTCATCGATTAAAACCAACCCGTCTCCTTCTCCATCAAAGGCTTCTCATGACCGGAGAAGCCTTTGATGCGTTTTAATCATTTTTTAATGTTTCATTAACCCCTGATTAATCTTTAAAAAATATAATAAATACAAAGCAAATTCAGCTTAACCAGGATATCGCAGGAAAGGAGGTAATCATATGCGCAACGTAATATTGGCAGCATTTATCATCATGGCCGGATTTTCCATGACAACAGCAAGCTTCGCCGCAACGCCGAAGAAAACCGCAGCAGCCCCCAAACAGGAAGCTGCCAGCGTCATCAAAGGCATCATCACAAGCATCAATGCCGCTGCCAAACAAATCACGATTGAACAGGACGGATCAAAGACCGCCGTTATAATCACAGCCATCGATGTCAGCGCCTTAAAAGAAGGGCAGCACGTCAAAGTCATACTCAAAGCCGGCACCGCAGATCAGGCGGAAAGCATTAAAGTAATCGCACACAAAAAGAAGAAATAACAACGGAAGGTTTTTATCATGAAAAAGTTTCTTTTATCAACCGCCGTGCTGCTGGTCAGCGGCAGCCTTGCTTTTGCCCAGAACGCAGCCCCTGTTAAAACCATCACAGCGCCCGTTACAGCAAAATCGATCGCCGGCAAAATCAAGTCTGTCAGTGAAGCCGATGCCGCCAAGGGCACAAAATCAGAAATCATCATTATAGGGCAGGATGACATTTCCAAGGCATTCCTTGTCAAATCCGGCACAACCATCTATGACAATGCCGGGAAAGCCCTTACGTTAAAAGACCTTAAAGCCGATCAGGCGGTCAGGGTGAATTACAAAACCTCCGCTGAAGGCGTCCTGGAAGCACTCGCTGTTTACCAGATCAAATAAAGCTTCTCATCTATTTATCCCAGAAACAGGAGCCACTGTTCAGGCTCCTGTTTCTTATTTTCCCGCCGCGCGCAACGGGATCATAATCGTAAATACCGTACCGCCCGGCATATCACTGGCAACCGCAATGCGCCCCTGATGGCTGTCCACAATCGACTTGACCAGGCTTAATCCCAGGCCAAACCCCTTTTCCCTGATCCCCGGGCCGCTTGCCCTGTAAAAACGTTCGAACACGTGCGGAATATCCCCGGGATTAATCCCGATCCCGGTATCTTTCACCTCGATAAGTGCCGCATCCCCCGCACAACCCAACGACACGGTTATTTCCCCGTCGGCCGGCGTATATTTCACCGCATTATCCAGCAGATTCAACAGGAGATTCTTGATCTGGGTATCATCGGCCTCTATTTCAACAGGGCCTCTATCCCGGCAACCCAGGCGGACATCCTTTTCATCCGCCAGCACGCGGATCTCTTCAACCACACGCCGGGTCAAATCAACAAGGTTAAACCGCCTGATCTGCAGTGTCACCTCATGATTATCAAATCGCGCCAGCACCAGCAGGGTTTCCACAATGCGCGTCAGCCGGGCGATCTGTTCCAGGCTGTCCTGTAAAATTTTCTCATACCGTTCCGGCGCCCGGGTCTTTTTCAGCGCCACCTCCATGCTGCCCCGCATAATCGTCAGGGGCGTCTTGATCTCGTGCGAAATGTCCTGGATAAACCGCTGCTGCGCCAGAAAATCCGTATTGATACAGTCCAGCATGGCATTAAACGTCTCCGCCAGACGCTGGATCTCGTCACGGGTGCGCGGAACATCTATATGAGAAAGTAAATTCTTTGATGTGATCCGGTTAATAGCCGCAACCATCTGGTCCACCGGATAAAATGAAACCCTGGCCAGAAAAACTCCGACGATCCCGGTCAGAAAAATAATGAGCGGCAAAATACAATACAGGATAATCCGAAGCTGAAGAAGGTGGGCATTAAGATCCGAAAGCGGCGTGATCAGGCGTATGGTATACGCCACTTGCCCGCCTTCCCTCACCGGAATAACAAATGACCGCATATCCACACGCTTGCCGTTAAGCGTGTGGATGCTTATGTCATCAAACCTCCCGGCCGCGGCCCCCAAGCCCTGTGAAGGAACCATGGCAATCCCCGGCCATTTTGCCGCGTCAGCGGATGAAACGAGCAGGGCGCCGTGATTGTCAAAAATCTGAATAATAACATTCAACAGCTCCGGCTTATCAGATTCCACTTCAACCCAGTGACGGGCGATCTTGGTAAAATTAATATTATTAATCTTGCTGAAAATCCCGGTGCGGACACCCTGGTCCAGCGCTTCCTGTTTTTCTATGTCCCAATAAGTTTCAATCGACGCGCTTATCCCGGCGGCCCGCGAAATCAGCAGGTCATCCATGTTGCGGTATAAATTCCATTTCAGGGATTTGTACGCCAGGGCCCCGCAAACCACAAGCG
This sequence comes from Candidatus Omnitrophota bacterium, assembly GCA_037141995.1. Taxonomy (GTDB): domain Bacteria; phylum Omnitrophota; class Gorgyraeia; order Zapsychrales; family Fredricksoniimonadaceae; genus Fredricksoniimonas. The sequence goes on along the minus strand of JBAXBM010000046.1, from coordinate 4,224 downwards.
CCAGCGTTAGGAGAATAGCATTCCAGAATACAATCTTAAACCGTATCGAGCGGAATATCATTATCACGCCTTGATCATATAGCCACGGCCATGAAGGGTGGAAATCAGTTTCCGGGGATGCTCCCTGTCAATCTTACAGCGGAGATGATTAATAAACACATCAATCACATTGGTGTCACTTTTGTAATTAATATCCCATACATGTTCAATGATCATGGACCTGGAAAGGACGCGCCCGGGGTTGCGCATCAGATATTCAAGCAGCGCGATCTCCCGAGTCGTCAATAAAATATCCCTGTCCGCGCGCCTGACAGCATGGGTTTGCAAATCCAGCGAAAGATCACCCACCGTCAGGGTGTTTGTCGCCAGGCCGTCTTTTTTCCGAAGCTGGGCGCGGATACGGGCCAGGAGTTCCTCAAACGCGAACGGCTTGGTCAGATAATCATCAGCCCCCGCATCAAGCCCCGCCACCTTGTTCTTGACCCCCATTTTCGCTGTCAGCATAATGACCGGCACCCGCAAACCTTCCTGCCGCCACCTGCGGCAAAGTGTCATCCCGTCGATTTTGGGGATCATCAGGTCAAGGATGACAAGGTCATACTCATTGGTGGTGGCCAGGAAATATCCCTCTTCACCATCCGGCACCAGATCAACAGCGAAGCCTTCTTCCTGCAGGCCGTCATGCAGAAATTCCGATATTTTATCTTCATCTTCGATAACAAGGATGCGCATGATATCCCCTTCCGTAACCGCTCGGCCCCCAATCAATGGCAGCGGCCATTCTGAATCCATCCCAAGGATAAATTCATTTATTCAATACGTCAAGCGGTCATTGCGGCCATAGTCCGCCGCTCTTGACAGCCATGCATTGGTGCATTATGCTTATAATGTACTAATGCAAAGGAGCAACACACGATGGCACAGGCAGATTTCCTTTTCAACATTGTTTCCACCTCGGGCGTCCCGATTTACCGGCAGCTCATGGATCAGATCACGGCCATGATCGCCGCCGGGAATCTTAAGCCGGGCATTTTCCTGCCCTCCATCCGTGAAGTCGGAAAAACCCTTGAAATTAACCCCATGACAGTCTCCAAGGTCTATTCCATCCTGGAACGGGACGGCGTGCTTGAAAATGTCCGCGGGCAGGGCATGCGGATCATCAAAAAATCCCCGAACAGGGCAAGCCCCAAAGAAAAACGTGACATGATCACGCCGGCATTAAAACAGGTTGTGCTCACGGCCCATCAACTGCAGCTTGATAAAAATGATGTGCTCGGCATGCTCGACAATCTATGGAAGGAGTGATTCCCATGAGTACAGTCTTAAAAATGGAAAATATCACCAAAAGTTTCGGAAAAAAAGACGTCTTAAAAAAACTCAATTTTGATATCCCCTCCGGCTCCGTTGTCGGCTTGCTGGGCAAAAACGGCGCCGGTAAAACAACCCTGATGAAATGCGCCCTGGGGCTGATAAAAGCCCAATCCGGGCAAATCTCTATTTTGGGAGAAGATGCCTGGAACATGAGCCCGTCCGTCAAAGCCCGCCTCGGTTATGTGGCCCAGCAGCCATCTTTCAATTACTGGATGCGCGTCGGAGACGTGGTCAACTATACCGCTTCTTTTTACCCCGCATGGAACACCGGGATGGTGAACCAATTGATCCGTGATTGGGAACTGGACATCAAGGACACCGCCGTCAAATTGTCTGAAGGGCAAAAACAGCGTTTATCCATTATCCTGGCATTAGGGAATGAACCCGACCTTTTGATCCTTGATGAACCGGCCGCCAGCCTTGACCCTGCCGCCAGAAGGCAGTTCCTCAAAACCATTTTAGATATCGTCGCGGACCGCGGCTGCACGGTCCTTTTTTCTTCCCATATCACCTCTGATGTGGAGCGTATCGCCGATAAAGTGGCTTTCCTGAATGAAGGGAAAATTATTTTTACCGGCGAAACCGACAGCCTCAAGGACACGGTTAAATTACTCAAAGTCATTTTCAACGGCACCCAACCCCTGCCGCTGGATGTCCCGGGGATGCTGCGGATCAGGACTGCCCGTGACCAGGCTTTGATTTATGTTAAAGATTTTAATATGGACCTAAAAACTCAACTCGAGCAGCGCTGGGATGCCCGGATCGACATAGCAGACCTGAATCTGGAAGAAATCTTTGTGGAGATGACACAATGAAAGCCGTCCTCCAGAATTACAAACAGATCATGGGAAGTTATTGGAACAATAAACTTTTCAGATTCACCTCATTGGTGATTGCCTGCAATTATTACTTGCAGCCTCTCATCACCCAAACCGGCCTGTTCCCGTATTCACAATCAGGAATCCTGCCTGTCATTAATTTGCTTGCTACATTCATATTTATGCTGACGGCCATTCTTGCAACTCTTTTCTGGCCGGCGTTCCTGGGCGTAATCTTAAAGTCGCAATTCGCGCACCCCCGCGCCGCCTTATACCCGGCATTCCGTCTGAGACAGCTATCTGTCGCTGTTGTTTTTTATTTATCTTATGAGATTTTAACATTGATGGCAGTAAATCAGCTGAACCATTCTCTTGTCAAAGAAGAATCCGTCTTATTCCTAACAATATGCATGCTCTGTAGTCTTTTATTTCTCTGGCTGGGCTATTTATTTTCTTTCCCGGGGACCGCCTTCAGTTTTATAGCCCTGCCTTTCAGCCATATGATCTTTTTATCACTGACGATCCCGGGGACATACTATTTACCCCTATATAACACGACTGCTTTGCCCTCATTTTCTGTTTCAATCTTCATGGCATTCCTGCTTTTGCTGGGATGGCGGCTTTGGCATCTGAAAGAAGAGCACTGGGAGTATCGCTTTACCTCTACCCCGCAAAACCTGTCCCGCTGGGGCTGGGGAAGCAGCGATACGCCGTATTCCGCCATGAATCTTTTAAGGAATCCGGCATGGGCTGAACGGTTATTTCAAAAGAATTCTCATCCCATTCCAGCCTATCCTGCCGCATCAAACATATTCGCGCGCGCGCACCATTGGCTGATCCCGTTCAATGGTGCTTATCGCAACATCTTTAGTGTTATATGGCTGATCGTTACCGCGATATACATTTTATACATCTCCAATGAGCACTATTTAACCCTTGAATTCTCAAAGATTACCTTGCCGGCCTTTTTCCTCTTCCCGATTCTCGGATTTTCCCAGGTTTTTTATACGCAACTGCAGTCAGCTGATGTATTACTCAAGCCGATCTTACGGGAGCGGCTGATCCTTGAATTAGGGCTGGCAGGATTGATTCTCTCCAGCCGGATTTTTCTTATCATGATTCTGATCATATGGATTTTTCCCATCAGCATCACCAGACCGGTGTTATTGCTGAGCAACATCTTATGGATTGATGTCGGCATTGCTTTAGCCCTTGGAATTTTTTGTTTGGGGTTAAGCGCCATCATCGTCCGCTTATTTGATCATGCTACCAGCCGATATGTGTCATTTTGGCCAACCATTGTTTTAGCCCTCCTCTTCACGGGATGGGTCCCTCATTTATCTTTATTTAAAATTGCCGTTGTTGCTATGATTTTATGCGTGGCCGGTATAGTTTTACTGCGGCTCGCTTATTTTCTTTGGTGTGATCTTGATCCTTTAGAAATAAAAAGACGGTGCGCTCTCACAGGGGCCTTCCTGATCCTGTTGGGATTAATAGGATCTGCCTGCTTTAATGTTCACAGCGCCTCATCAGAAATCATTGATACGCCCGACTACATCGTTTATATCCCTGATCATTTGGACTACCAGTCCCGGCATCCGTTAATTATTGCCCTGTCTCCTTCCAGCAACGCGGACGCCATGATCAACACGTGGAAAGAAAATGCCAATAAATTCCAATGGATTATCCTGGCCTCCAAAAAATTTCATAACGGCATCCCCTGGCCGGTGGAAAAATCAATATTTTCTAAAATCAAATCAGACGTCAAGTCCGGCCATCTTTCCCGGCTGGTAGACCAGAAAATGATCCTGGCGACAGGGCTTTCCGGCGGCGCCTGGGCTTCTTATGATTACGCGGACGCCTTCCCTGAATTCATTTCCGGCCTGGTCCTTAACACCGGCATGATGTGCGAAATATATATTAAAGAATTTAAAGAAAACAGGAGCACCTTTCCCAAAAATAAATTCGCCGTCTTCCTGGCCAGTCCGACAGATTTCCGTTATACCGAAATGCAGCAGGACCGTGATTTCCTTCA
>JBAXBM010000045.1:0-11991 GCA_037141995.1 Candidatus Omnitrophota bacterium | reverse complement strand
ATGGAAGGATCTTTATGAAGAAAAGGTCATCTTTCTTGATGAGTTTCCAATATACAGTACTAGTCCCAGTGCTTTAAGCTTTGAGGCGACCTACATGACACGGGTAAGTGTCTTGTCTCCTGATGGCCCGTATCAATGGGCTAAGGGTTCCTATGCGGCTTTGACCAAGCAAAAAACCATTAAAATGCCGTCATTAATTCTTGCGCGGAGCTGCGCGTGTCATCTTATCAATGTTGATGGCCGTTGGCTCAGCAACAATTAAATAGGATCGGCACCATGATGTCTTTTTTATGATCGAAAGATTAAGGGGGAAGGGGTCTGCGTAATTTTCGTGCGTCAATAGAATAACAGAAGGAGCCGTATGCCATTGATGTTAGAGAATCTGAATTGCGCGAAAGAGAAAAAATATTTCATGATTGCAGCGATCTTCGCGGTCGTGTTGTGGGGTGTGGTTGCGGTAACGATTATCGGCGCTGTATTGGGCCTGTTGATTGGATTGCTGACATGGCTGGGCAACGGGTTGCTGGTCGCGAATTTGAAAGCAGATTGTGTTAAGGTTCATGACAAGCAATTGCCTGATCTGTACGCGACGTGCCAAGAGGTTTGCGCCAAGCTGAACGTTCCTGTGCCCGACGTTTATGTGCTGCAGGCTGGCGGCTTATTGAATGCTTTTGCGGTTCGGCATGGCGGCCGGAATTTTGTGGTGCTGCATGCGGATCTCATTGATGCCTTTGATCCGAAGGGGGATGAAGTCCGTTTTTTTATCGGGCATGAAATCGGGCACATTAAGTCAAAGCACATCCTGAAGCATATTTTCCTTTTACCGGTATTATGGCTGCCGCTGCTGGGGCCTGCATATTTACGGGCATGCCAATTGTCGTGCGACCGGTTCGGGGCGTTTGCTGTTAACAACATCGACGGGGCGATCAAGGGCGTGATGGTCCTCGCGGGAGGAAGGCTGCTGGCAGACAAAGTAAGCCCTGAGGCGTTCCTGCAGCAGGCTGTCGGGCAGCGCGGGTTCTTTGTGTCATGGTATGAGTTGATTTCGGGGTATCAAACACTGTCGCAGCGCGCGGCGGTGCTGGCCGCCATCCAACAGAAACATCCGGCGCCGGCATATCCTCGTCATCCGTTTGCGTATGTTTTTGCGTTATTTTCGTTCAGCGGTCTGCGGAATACGGGAAACGTTTTTGTTATTGTCGCTGTTGTGGGGATCGTGACGGCGGTCGCCATACCGAATTTATTAAAAGCGAAAATGTCAGCGCATGATACGCAACTCACGGGGACAATGGAAACAACGAAATTTATTAAAGACAATTAGCAGCAGGTCTCGCTTGATGCCTGCGCATTCATGAGTTGTAGCATGATTCATTCTTTTGATATTTCCCGGAGTTCTTGCCGTTGAGAAATGTGATTATGATTGAAACATTCGGGTACGCAGCGAGAGCGGAGAATTGACACTGTTTTTGTTTTGTCATGCGGAACAATATATGAGAATATGGTCACTGCATCCGTCCTATTTGGATGCCATGGGTTTGGTGGCCCTGTGGCGCGAAGGATTATTGGCACAAAAAGTCCTGATGGGCCGGACAAAAGGCTATCGGTATCATCCGCAGCTGGATCGTTTTAAAGTACAGGCTGACCCTGGCGCCGCGATTGGTTTTTATCTTGAGGAAGTTTATGAAGAGGCGATAAAAAGAGGGTATCATTTTGATCGAAGCAAGATCATCGTGCGTATCAAAAAAGTTGTCCTGATCAAGCTTTCTAAAGGACAGCTTTTATTTGAAGCGCGGCATTTATCCGAGAAACTTAAGAAAAGAAACCTGCAGCGGTACAAAGGTTTACGTTTAGATCAAGGAATCCGGCAGCATCCACTTTTTACATTGATTGCGGGCGATGTTGCCGGATGGGAAAAAATAGGGGGTGTCTGACCTTGTTTTATGGAAAACGGCGAAAATAAGGAGAGGGCCATGAAGCGGTTATTTTATATTGTTATGCTAGTTTCGATTGTCATCTTGAGCGCTCCTGCATCGGCTGAGGAGTGCCGTGATTTGCCTGGGAATTATTCTCCGGGGCAAACGCCGGGAGAAACCTACCGGAAAGAACTTGATCTGATGCTGGAAGGTTCGTTTTGTTACGATTTGCCCATTTATGATGATGCTTGGCGGCGGAAGGGATCCAGTGTTGTGCGTTCGTTGTCCAATACTTCTGCCGCGCGCGCCTTTGACCGGCCGTTTGAAGTATACGAACGCGGCGGATACGCAATCATCTATTATCCTAATGATCAAAATCTGGGGCCGGTATTCCTTTATGCGAAAGGGGGCGGTTGGGTCATTGATCGCACATCGGTCATGGAAAATATTCATTATGGGAATGGCTGGATGGCTTATGGTGGTAATTACCCATACCTGGCGCTTTTGCAAAGCGTTTACGACCTGAAGAAAGGCACTGCCGGCGGCGGAAGAATTGCCTATCAACCGCGCTAACGGATAAATAATGGGTGTCTGACACTATTATTTTTTATCATATTTTATATAAAGGAGGATGAGATGAAGCGATTGCTGATTGTGTTTTATTTAATATGTGCATGTTCTGGCTGTTCAACTTTGGGGAGTGCGCTCTTTCCGTCCCCCGAGCAGCGGGCCGCGCGATTGAAAGCGCAGGAAGAAGCAATGAATCCCTTGCATCAATTCCATGCGTCGTATGATCATGTTTTCCGTTCTGCAGAAATGGCGTTGGCTGGTTTAGGATTTGTTATTCATCATACAGATATGAACACGGGGTTAATCGCTGTCTCTTTAGAAAAAGAATTGCCTTTGGATACACACCGGTGGCTGGAATTATGGGGTGTATTTGCGTATGATTCATCGATCAAAGACGCCCATCTTATGACGGTGCAGGTAATGTCTGTTTTCTTAGATAAGATAGATGATCAAACAACCAAGGTGAAAATTATACCCAGTAAGCAAGAGTATATTGAAAAGCTCAATGGTGAATCCAGGCGGCGGCCCATGTCCTGGGATGAGGGCGTTTCCTGTAAAGCGATCTTTGATGCTTTGGGGGCAGAATTAAATTAATGATCCGGCGGATGTTCTGCGGATGTTTGAACGGGTTCGGGGTTGTTTTTTATGCGGATATAGTTTAGGCATTAATAGTTAATTACTTGACAATTTGCTCCGGCAGTTTAAAATACAGCCTTATGAAAAATTTAAATAAAGAAAATAATGATTCTCGCCGGATAGCGGAAACGCGGGATCGTTTGCGGGAGTCGAGCCGCCGGTATGGGAAGCTTTCTTCTTCTACCGCGGAAACATTTCTCCAATTTATTTCGACGATTGATGCGGTGTCGACACATTTATCGCATCAGGCACGCGCCAAAGGATTGACACGGGCCGGGTTAAATGTGCTTACAGTTTTGCGGAGCAGCGACGGCCGCGGTTGCCAGCAGCATCAAATCAGCCGGCTTTTGCTGGTTAGCCGGGCGAATGTAACCGGATTGGTGAACAGCCTGATCAAGCAGGGGTTGGTTGAGCGTGTTTATGATGAAAAAGACCGGAGGGTCTGTATTGCCAGAATAACAAAAAAAGGCGAAGTCCTTTTGGATGTGTTTCTTCCGGATTATCACGCGGTTATCGAAAACATTTTCTCCGGATTAAGCCTGGAGGATAAAACGATGTTTAACCGCTTGATGGGAAAATTAAGGGCTGCGATCAAAGGGGCGAAAGAATAAAGTCCAGTATGAAAAAAGCATTTATAGTTATGGCCGTCAGCTGTTCATTGTGCGCGGTTTCCAGCGGTATTGTTTTCGGCGCAGGCGCGACAGTAGCCGGGATTAATGACGGAGGGATGACGCTTGCGATGAGCTTGCCGCAGGCTGTTGAAAGCGCTTTGCATAATAATGTTTTAAAAAAGCTGGCGCACGAACGCATGAATGCGGCCAAGGCGCGCAGGATTCAGGATCGATCGGATCTTCTGCCGCATCTTACGGCCGGCGCTTCTCAGACACGCACCTATTGGGACAATTATGCGGCAGCAGGTTTTCCGGATTTCGGCATTGTTGGTCCCTACAATTCATTCGATGCCCGGGTTTATTTGATTCAGCGTGTTTTTGATCTTGGAGCGCTTGCGAAACTGAAGGCTGCTGACCTCGATGTTATGCTTGCGCGCCTGCAGGATGATTTGACCCAGGATCAAATCACAGTTGGTGCCGTGCTTTCTTATCTGGATGTCTTAAGTGCGCAGGAACGTCTAAGGGCTATTGAGCAAGATATTGTGCTTGCCCATGAACTTGTGGCGCTGTCGGAGCATCAACTTCAAGCCGGGATCGTGACGAAGCTTGATCTTGTGAGGGCAAAAACAAGGTTGGCTCAGGAAAGTGCCCGGAAGCTCGAAACAGTTGAGCGCCTTCAAGCCGCCCGCTTGCAGTTGGCGCGGGTGATCGGCATACCCATGGGCAGCCGCATGGTGCTCAGTGAGTCGCTTAAGTTTGATGCAGAGCAAATTATTTCTACAGAAAACGCGATCGGTGAAGCATTTCACGATCGGCTCGAAATGGCCATGGCTAACAAGAAGGTTGAATACCGCGCGGTTGAATTGTCCAAAGCCGGCAGGGCAAGGTTTCCCACGGTTGATGTGAGCGGCAATTATGGAAGATCGGGTGCTGAACCCAACATACAAGCCCATGACGGCGCTCAAATCGGCATGCGCGTCAGCCTGCCGATTTTTGAAGGAGGCCTTATTGAAGGTCAGATTAAAGAAAGTCAGAGTCAAAAAGCGCAGGAAGAAATCCAAAGAGACGACATCAAAACTCAGGTTGAAGAAGATGTGCGCCTGGCCGTGCAGGCACTGGAAACAAGTACGAGTCAGATCAAAGCGGCGCAGGAAGAGCTGGATCTGGCCACAGAGCAGGAGAATCTGGCAAAAGACCAATATGCGGACGGTGTTGCGAATAACATTGAACTCATCGATGCGCATACGGTCCTGGAGCGTGCGCGGGAGTCTTACGTCACTTTCCTGGTTAAATATCACGTGACACGAGTTAACTATTATTCAGCGATGGGGCATATAAAATCCTTTCATTTAACCCGCATTTTTCAATAGGCAGAGGTAATGCGGGTTGAGCCTTGGCTTTTTCTTGACGATAAAATTGTGGCCGATTTGACTGGAATCGGCACTTCGTCGCGATTTCGCTTCGCTTGTTCATATCGCGACTGCGAAAGGCCAGTTGGAATAGCAACGCAGGTTTTTGTGCAGACGGTATCGTCTAGGAAAGACGGTTAATGCACAATCCGGGGTTAAATCATATTTAACAAACAGGTAGCGCATATGCGGCATCAAATTGTTAATAAATTTCATGGCATGAATCTGCGCTGGCGTGTTTTGTTGGGCGTTGGCGTTCTGGGGGCGTGTGTTCTTTGTTACTGGGCTATTTCTTATGCATCCGGCCGCGAATCAACAGATGACGCATTTATTGACGGGCATGTGATTGCTGTCAGCCCGAAAGTATCCGGACATGTTTCCAGGGTTTGCGTGGCCGATAATGAAATGGTTAAAAAGGGGCAGCTTTTATTTGAGATCGACGGCCGCGATTACATGGTACGCGTTGATTTGGCTAAAGCTGATCTTAACGCGGCGTTAGCGGAGCTTCAACAGGCAACGCAGGACGCGGACCGGTACCGCGACCTTTGGGCGAAGAAGGATATTTCCGTGCAGCAGTATGAACGGGCAACGCTTCGCGCTGCAACAGCGCAGGCCAAGCTGGACAGCGCCAAAGCGCGAATGGAACAGGCGGAGCTTGATTTATCGTACACAAAAGTTGTGTCGCCGGATGATGGGCAGGCGGCACAAAAAGCCGTTGAACCGGGGGCTTACGTTCAGGAAGGCCAGACACTCCTGGCCATCGTGCCTCCGGCAAGATGGATTACGGCAAATTTCAAAGAAACCCAAATGACGCATATTCGTCCAGGAGAAAAGGTGTCATTTTCGGTTGATGCTTATCCCGGAAGAATCTTTTTTGGGCATGTGGACAGCATCCAGCAGGGGACGGGGTCCCGTTTCAGCCTTCTGCCGCCCGAGAACGCGACAGGCAATTATATTAAGGTCGTTCAGCGGGTTCCGGTCAAGATCCTGTTTGAGGGGAATTTTAGTTTTGACCGGCCGCTGGCCATCGGGATGTCTGTTCTTCCTACCGTTGAGACCAACTGAACAGGGTCTTTATGGCGTTATTAAAATGGTTGCGCAGCAAGAAAAACCATCAACCGAATAAGTGGCTTGTGTGCGCGGCGGTGATGGTCGGCGCGTTCATGTCTGTTATGGATGTGAGTATTGTCAATGTGGCGTTACCGCACATGATGGGAAGTTTCGGGCAGAACCTGTCAGCGATCACCTGGATCGCGACAGCTTACAGCATCGCGGCCGTCATCATGGTCACGATGGCCGGATGGTGGGCCGCGTTATTGGGACGGAAGAAACTTTATCTTATTTCTTTCGCGATCTTTACCGCCGGTTCAATTTTGGCCGGGACCGCGCACACATTTTCAGAGATGATCTTCTACCGCGTCCTTCAAGGCATTGGCGGCGGCAGCCTGATCCCCATTTCACAGGCCATCCTGAGAGAAACTTTTCCCAAGAAAGAGCAGGGCATGGCCATGGCGATCTTTTCTATGGGCGTTGTGGTCGCGCCGGCGATTGGGCCGGTGGCCGGCGGCTGGCTCACGGATCATTACGGATGGCCGTGGATTTTTTATATCAACATCCCTTTCAGCCTTATCGGCATGTTCATGGTTTTTCTTTTTGTTCATGACCCGGTTTACCTGAAACGCGGCATCAAATCAATTGATACGGTAGGTATTCTGCTTTTATCGCTGGGATTAACAGGCGTCCAGATCATCCTGGAACGAGGGCAGGAAATGAGCTGGTTCGAGTCGCCGTTTATTCTCTGGGGGGCTGTTGTTACCGCGCTGATCCTGGCCGGCATGGTGTATTGGGAATTATTTATGTCGAAAGAACCTGTCGTGGATTTTCATATTTTCAAGAATCCGCAGTTTTCCATGGGGGTTGTAATTATCCTTTTGATGGGGATTGCCCTTTATGGCACGACCTTTATTCTGCCGCAATTTACGCAGCGCCTGTTGAATTATCCGGCATTTCAAGCGGGGTTGGTCCTCATGCCGCGCGCGCTGGCGCTCCTGTGTGTTTTGCCGGTCGTCGGAAGGCTGTACAACCTGGTTGATTCTCGCTGCCTGATGATTTTCGGCATGCTGGTGGTCGCGTTTTCATATTTTCAGCTGGGGCATCTTGCGACGACCGCGGGCCAGGATAATATTATGCCGATCCTTTTTGTCATGGGCGCCGGCATGCCGTTCGTATTTGTCACCTTATCGACGGTGAGCTTGAGCACTATTTCCAGGGAAAACATGACGTCCGCGGCAGGGTTATTTAATTTATTCCAACAGGTCGGCGGGAACATCGGGTATGCGCTGATGGCGACCTTGCTGGAACGGTATACGCAAATCCACCATGCCTACCTGGCCACGCATATTAATGCGTGGCATGCCCAGGCTGTCGTGATGTATCGGCAGGCTGCCGGGCTTCTTCACGGGCATGGATTGAGTATCGGGCAGTCGCATGCAGCGTCCTTCGCGCTCATCAACGCGGCTGTCACCCGACAGGCAGAGATGATTTCTTATAATGATATTTCATTTTTTCTGATGATCATGTTCCTGGCCCTTATCCCTGTTGCGCTTCTTTTTCCTGTTCAAAAGACAGCGGCCGAGGTTCATGTGGCTGAAATGTGACGGAAAAGGTCCCGGGCATTGATTTGTTTGAATGACAATGAAGATGTATTGGAACTTGTGATCTTTAAAGAAGTCTGATATAAACGGACACAAGGGGGCATTTTTCTGATTGGAACCTGAGCGCGGCGGCTCTTGGCTGCAGACGCCGGCATGGCTTGATCCCGGGGAGAGAATAATGAATAAAAAGCTGAATGACTTTAATGAATGGCTGGCAACCAAGCTGGCGGATGCGCTGGCCACGATGGTCATGTTTTTTGGGGTGACTTTTTTGACGATGTCCATCCTGTTCTTTCAAACGCCCAGAACACCCCTGGAGTGGGTGCAGTACATTGTGCAGACATTTTTTCAGGGTGTGGCGCTGCCGGTGCTGGCGTTTGTGGCAAAGATTGAAGGGAGCCGGCAGCAGAAATTATTACAGGAAACACATGATACGGTTATGTTGGAAATCAAAGAGCTCAAAGAAATGATGGCTGAATTAGGAAAGGTCGAAGCCGAAGAGAAGAAGATTGAAGCTGAGCTTGAGGTGCTTCGGCCCAAGAGTCCGGGGACGTTGAAAAGTTGAAATAACGGGCCGGTATCTATTTTCTTTACTGCAACGGGATTCTTTGAGTTATAATAAGCTTAGAGGTGATGGCTATGGATACTCACGATAAAAGACAATGCGAACGCATACCGGTCCTTTTCGCGATAAAGTGCCGTGGCAAAGACAGTGTTTTTGTGCCTTTCCAGCAGGCAGAACTCCTCGATATCCATCATCATGGGTGCCGCATCATCGGCGCCGTCCGTTTTAAAGAAGGCGAAAAGATTTTTATTACTGTAGATATCCCTGCCGAGGGGCGGCTTGATCTTGATGGTGTTGTGGCCTGGTCCATGGCATCCTGCCAGGGGACCTGTTTTGAGACGGGTGTCCGTTTCCTGAATGATGATCCTTCCTCCGCTGAAACATATTGCAAATTACTGCATTTTTGCCGTTTCAATAGACCTGATTATAAAGAACATCCTTAAGTTGCTGCGGGTTCGATCCCGTCAGGGATCGGAAGCATCATGACGCCGGGGGCATATGGAAAACTTCTTGTCCGGGATTCTGGAAGCCGAGGCCGTGTCTGCGCGGATGATTGAAGACGCGCGGGCATCGGCCTTGCTGATGGTCGCCGGGGCGAAGGATGAGGCTTCCCGGTTAAAAGAAGATCAACAGAAATATTTGATTAAGGAATGCGAGGCATTGATCCTCCGCGCAGAGGCAGAGGCTTGGGATGTCAAATATTCAGCCGCGCAAGACGCATCCCGGGATGCGGGGGATATGATGCGCGCGGGGCTTGAGCGTCTTGAAGCGGTGGCTGAAAAATTTTTGGGGAGGATGCTGGGGCGTTGATCGGTTGGCAACGCCTTTTGTGTGATTCCGGGTCAACAGGCAGGTGATCTATGCGTGATCTGGCTACTTATGCCGCCATTAATTCGCGCATCCGGGCGATGTCCAGTCAATTCCTGTGCCCCCGGATATGGGACAGCCTTCTGGCGGCGCATGATATCGCGGATCTCACCCTGATCCTTCAGTCAACGCCGTATGCTTCTTTCATCCGGGACACTATTATTCAAAACAAGGATCTTGAAGCGCTGGAACAGGCGTTTCTTATCGACGATGTGCGCACGCATGACAAGATCATTAAGGCCTGGCGTGAAAAGGGGCATCCCGGCAAAGTCATTGATTTATTGCGTGAACGTTATGAATTGAGCGAGGTTAAAGTTTTGCTCCGCTGTTGGGCGGCGCAAGATGAGGCAAGTGTCCGCCCGCATATTTTTTCCGAAGCATTTGTTCATCCTATCCCTATCGATCGAGTCTTTTCCGCTAAAAATTTTAATGAATTGGTTGATGCCTTTGCGGGGACGCCGTATCGTCATGTGCTTGCGGGTGCCGCTACGCGGTACCGCAAGACCGGATCATTGTTTTATCTTGAAGCGGCCATGGACCGTGATTATTTCAACCGTTTATGGGAAGAGATTGATTGTTTGCCGCATGCTGACCGTACGGCGGCGGCCCGGCTGGTGGGTGTTGAGGTTGATATGGAAAATATCAGCGGATTGCTCAGGCTGCGCCGTTATTATGATTTCCCGTCAGGAGATTTGGCCCTGATCATGTTGCCGCGGGGGTATAGGATCAATGAACGGATGTTGCGCCTGGCTTTTGTTAAGGAGGGATTTGCCGATACACTCAAGGACATGGCTGTCAGGCCATATCAGGACCTTGGAGCGCTATTTGCCAAGGCCATGGATCATGCCGGATTATCTTTATTGGAAGGAGTTTTATTTCAGACACTTTTCAGTGAAGCCCGGAGGGTTATGCGCGGCTTTCCTTTTACGATCGGGACAATCCTGGCGTATTTGATTTTAAAACGCGCGGAAACACGTAAATTGATGTCTATTTTCTATGGGAAAAACCATGGGTTTTCATCCGACAGGATTAAAGGGGCATTGCTATGTTAATCCCGGCGCCCATGGAATTCTTTTGTGCTGTTATCCTTAATCAGGATCTGGATCGGGCTACTGATTTTTTTCTTCGGCGCAACATATTGCACCTGGTGCAGGTCCGCGATATGGAACCCTGGGGGCATGGCCTTGGATTAACTGTGACCGAGGCCTGGGGGCATCGTTGCCGGGATATGGCCAAAAGGATCGCGGTGTTTCTGCCGACGGGTAAAGAGATCCCGGCAGGATCGGGATATCATGCGTCTGATTATTTTAAAATGGATCTTGATCATATTGAGCGTCAGCTGGTGATTGTTGAGCAGCGTTGGGCGGTTTATCAGCAGCGGAAGGCGTCGTGGCTGGGGTTAATAGAAGCTAACGGATTTCTTTTTCACCGCCTGCAGGCCTTTGGTTCCGGTGATATCGGGCGCGTGGCTAATGGCCGGCATACATTCTTGGCCACGGTGCTGGTGCAGGCTGAAGCAGGCCAGCGGGACTATCTTGAGCAAAGCCTTTCTGTCATCCTGCATGTGTGCTGTCCGTTTGTGACAGAAAACGGAGAATCAATGGTTCTTGTTGTGGCCCTGAAGCGGGATATCGCGGCTGTTAAAGAGGCATTAGCCAAAATTAATCTTGCCGTTATTTCGCCCGGGGATATTCCGGAAGGTGATCCGGAAAAAATACGGAGCCATATGCGCGCGGAGGTTATTGAGTTGAAGCGGCAGATTGAACACCTTGATAAGGTTCAGGCGCGCCATGCTGCCCGGCTCGCACCGGTGTTGCGCCGGCTTCAAACGCGGATCATGGCAGCCGCTGTCATGGCCGAGGCGCAGGTGTATTTTCAGCGGACGGCGCGGACACATCTGATCGCGGGCTGGCTGCCCCGGATATGTTGTGCGGAAACAGGCGTGTCTTTTAAGAAAATGCTGAACGGTTGTTGTTATGTGCGTGCTGACCAGCCCCGGCAGGTGATGGCGGTGGCAGAGAAAAAAGAGCAGGTCCCCGTCCTCTTGGATAATCCGTCATGGCTTAAGCCTTTTGAAATGATGGTGACTAATTATGATGTCCCGCGATACGGGACGATAGACCCGACGCTGTTTGTTGCATTGAGTTTTCTTGTGATGTTCGGCGCGATGTTCGGTGACGCGGGGCAGGGCGCGCTGATCCTGGTTGTTGGTATTTTTCTATTGTTTCAGAAAAATGCCCTGCTTGCCGGAGCAGGGCTGGTTGCGGTGTGTGCGGGGATTGCCGTCATGTTATTCGGGCTGCTTTACGGCTCTTTTTTCGGCATGGAAAATGTGATCCCTGCGTTATGGATGAAGCCCATGGTGCATCCGGCTGATTTCTTTTTGATAGCGATTGGATTTGGTGTTGTCATGATCTGTATGGGTGTTGTTATGAATATCATTAATACGTTTCGGTCCGGGGACTTGATAAATGGGATTTTCGGGGTGTCCGGCGTTAACGGTGGATTGATTTATGGGACAGGCCTTGCCCTGGCTGTCGGTTGCGGCGTGTTCAAAGTGGATAAGGCACACCTTTGGGTGTTATGGCTGGTGTTGGGCTGTTGTCTGGTTGTTATGTTTTTTAAGGCCCCGGTTGAAAAGTTGATATCACCGCGCGCACGGCTTTTTCCTGAAGGGATATTTTCCTACTTCCTTGAGACAGGCGTCAAGATCATTGAATTGGGCCTGGGGTACATGACCAATACATTGTCGTATATTCGTTTGGT
>JBAXBM010000044.1:0-12025 GCA_037141995.1 Candidatus Omnitrophota bacterium | reverse complement strand
GCAGAATCCTGGGCCGAGGCGTTAAAGAAATTTGGGGAAAAATTCCCTCAGACGGCAGTTGAATTTAAGCGAGCATTGGTTGATGGTGATCTGGTTGTGAAGTTGGATGGGAAGCCGGTTGAAGAGTTAGATGATGTTTTTGCTCAACTTTTATATCTTGATGGGGATAATGAACTGGTTATCCGTGTTGATGCTGCCGCTTCTATTATTGTCCCGCCAGCGGAGATTTCGGGGTTAAGGGAGCTGGAGTATCTTGATCCGAAGAATGCTGATTTTGTGACAAAAATAATGAAAATTCGCGTCGGCGGCAAGTTTGTCTTTTCTCAGGCTGACGCGAAATTGATCGCGCATGCAAGAGGTAAGTCGTCGTATGAATGGCTTTGTTTGCTGACGACGCTCCTGGTTCAAAAAAATAAGAAGGGCGAAGTATTATTTGATGTTGAACAGGCGCTCAAGGTCCGTTGGACACTTGATACGGCAAAGGTAAGGGGATTTATTGATTATTTGCAGGCCTGGGAAAGTGACGGGCATGTTTTTACTGATGCTGATGTGCGTTTGTGTGTGTGGCGGGGGTATCATTTTTCAAGAGAATCTTTTGGGCGATTATGGCAAAGGTTTGAAAAGTTTGGATTTACGCCGAGGAATGTTCTGGAGTATTTGTTGTATCCCGATGATTTAAGAAAGGCGTTGACCGTGTGGAATGAGAAGCCTCCGGGCCAATGGCCTCAAAAAGCGGCACGGATGAGGTGGTTGTTGGCTTCATCTTTCAGGGTTAACGCGGATGATGTTAAATTTCTTTTCCAGCAAGTGTTAGGTTCGAGAGCTGACAGTTCGATTGCTGAAATTGACGCCATCAACACGAAAGATCAGGAACGTTTCACAAGATTGAAGAAATATGGGCCACTTAATAATGATGAGATTAAGTGGTTGTTGGCAAGTTTATCTGCTGATATGCGTTTAACTACGGCTGAGATCATAAAAGTGTATGTTGAGCGTCATGTGAAGATTTGGGATAAGTATGGATTTACAGGGCATGAGGCGGCCAATCATTTTATTGCTTCTTATCGATGGCGCCGGGCAAAGGCTTCTTTGGCAAGATTAATAGCAGGAACTATTATCGTCATCAATAATCATCGGGCATATTTGGATTTTCTGGAGTTGTCTCCAAGGGCAAGATCTGCTGTTATATTATTCTATATTGGCAGAAGAGAAGGGAAAAGCGATGCTAATATTGCGCAAGCACTTGTCGCGGCATATGAACCAGAGGATATTGCTGCGGCACGTCAGTATTTGTCACGCACTTATCTTGATGCGGGTTTTGAGGGAAATGGGCTTCATAAGCTTGTTGCCAGTAAGACATTGACGCCTCTTGAACAGTTTGAAAATAATGAAAAAGGTGATGTTGAATCTGAAGAAGTTCCGGTAGCTATTAGCATAAATGGGATGTCGGGGGTGATGCGTGCAGAGACGCTTGGTTTTGCGATAGCCAGATTTTTGCTTGAGCCGGGAAATGGAAGATTTGAAAAGATGATGAAAAGCGGAAGATATACGGCTGTTCTTAATGGACGAGAAATTATATTATCCAATAATTTACGTTTACGATTAAATTCTAAAGAGACGTATAAACTTGAAATTGAGCCGGTTGCTGATAAAGCCGCTACCGGCGGTATCGACCTCGCCTCCGGCATGCATGCTGTTGAATCCCGGAATCACGGTACAGGCGCCGCCTTCCAGTTTGATCCCGCCGCCTTGCACCAGATGGACGGGGCCGAAGGCCTTAATCCTGTCATCATTAGCATGGAATCAATGAAAAATATCCCTGAATTCCTGGGCCTTCCCGCGGCAACAACACCATGAAACCTGATGAATGTGTGCCGCCCGTGATCTCCTGGGATGGCCAGGGTGCGCCGTATGCCGAAGCGTTCGGCGATAAATATTTTTGTACCGAAGATGGCTATGCCGAGGCGGTGCATGTAGGCTGTGGCGGTAATCGTTTGCGGGAGCGTTTCACGGCGCTTAACGCCGCTGCGTCCGGTGTTTTTACAATTGTAGAAACCGGATTCGGCACCGGGCTTGATTTTTCCTGTGCCTGGGAGCTGTGGCGGGAATGTGCGCCGGTGTCATGGCAACTTCATTTTGTATCGCTTGAACTTTATCCGCTCACGCCGGATCAGCTTGACCGTGCCCTGTCGTGTTGGGATAATCTTTCTTTTGCCCGTGAAGCGCTGGCCGCTCAGTACAATCCTGTGCCCGGCAGGGTCATGACCAATATCTTTGAATCAGGGCGTGTGCGTCTGACCGTTGTTTTCGACGACGTTGTTACGGCCCTCAAGCGCATCAAAACTGAGGCAATTGTTCCGCAGGGAGCGGATGCTTTTTACCTTGATGGTTTCGCCCCATCCCTTAATCCCGCCATGTGGGCTGATGATGTTTTTAAAGGTGTTGCCGCCTTAAGCCGTCCCGGTACGACATTTTCGACTTTCACTGTCGCCGGCTTTGTTCGCCGGGGCCTGCAGTTATCGGGATTTGATGTTGAAAAAATCCCCGGCCACGGCCGTAAAAAGCATATTTTGACAGGTGTTTTTTCACAGCGGGAGTATAAATTTCCATTGACAAAAAGAGACCTTTCAGCATAATTGTTGGACTTGCCCAAGGCAGAGAGGCTGTCGTGCGGGCGGGAAACATTAACATCTTAACCCTGCAGTGAAGGAAATATCCCATGAGCGCATCACAGAAATCAATAATGGAAGAGCTTTACAACAGCACACTCAAAACGTTTGCCGAAGGGCAGATCGTTCAGGGCACGATCGTTGCCAAGAACAACAGCGAGGTCATCGTCGATATCGGGTTCAAATCCGAAGGCTTTGTTCCGCTCGTCGAGTTCCGTAATCCGACGGCCGTTGATGTCGGGCAGAAGATCGACGTGCTCATTGAGAATATAGAAGACGAAGACGGCAAGCTGATCCTCTCCCATGGCAAGGCCGAAAAGATGAAGGGCTGGCAGAAGATCGCCGATGTCATTAACGAAGGCGATGTGGTCGACGGCCGTGTTATCCGGATCGTCAAGGGCGGTTATATCGCCGACATCCAGGGTGTCGAGGCGTTCTTGCCGATGTCCTTGTCTGCGTTTAAGGGTTTTCATTCGGATGATATCATGGCGCGCAGTTACAAGTTCATGGTCGCCAAGATGAACAAACAGCGTCGCAATCTTATTCTTTCCCGCCGTGAAGTGGTGCAGAAAGAGCGTGAAGAAGGTCGTGAAGTCCTGTGGGCGAAGCTCGAAAAGGGCCAGCGCCGTACGGGCGTTGTCAAGGGGATCACGGATTTCGGTGCGTTCATCGACCTCGGCGGCGTTGACGGGTTATTGCACATCACGGACATGAGCTGGTCGCGCATCAGCCATCCGTCGGAAATTGTCCGCCTGGGCGACCGCCTTGAAGTTATCATCCTTGATTTTGACAAGGAAAATTCCAAGGTTTCACTTGGTCTCAAACAGATCACACGCAATCCCTGGGAAAGCGTTTATGACAAATATCCTACGGGCACGATCGTCAAAGGTAAGGTTGTTAATATCATGCCTTACGGTGTATTCGTTGAGATCGATAAAGGGATTGAAGGCCTTTTACATGCTTCGGAGATCACCTGGCAGAAGAAGATGGTCAATCCTCAGGAAATGTTCACGGTCGGACAGCAGGTTGATGTTCAGATCATCAATGTGGATAAAGATTCCAAGCGCATTTCTCTCAGCATGAAACAGCTTGAAGATAATCCGTGGCTCAAGGCGGAAGAAAAGTTCCCGGTTAATGTCCGCGTGAAGGGGACTGTCCGTGGCTTTGCCGATTACGGCGCTTTTGTTGAGCTTGAGCATGGCCTGGAAGGCATGATTCACGTTTCCGACATGTCCTGGACCCGCAAGGTCAATCACCCGCAGGAAGTCCTTCAGAAGGGCCAGCCTGTTGATGTTGTTATTCTTGCTGTTGACGGCAAGAATCGTAAGATTACGCTCGGGCTTAAACAGCTGCAGCCGAATCCATGGACCGGTATCGCTGCGAAGTTTCCAATTGATATGACAGCGGATGCGGTGGTGATCATGAATTCCAATTTTGGCGTCTTTGTGAAGCTTGAAGATGATATTGAAGCGCTTATCTATTCTTCCGAAATTGATAAGGAAGAAGCAGTTAAGCTTAAGCCTGGCGATAAGGTCCGTGTTAAGATCATCAAGGTTGATATCGAGCAGATGAAGATTGGCGTCAGCGCACGCGTTTAAACGATGAATATCAGCGACACTCTTGAGCTTTTGACGCGCGGCACTACAGAGATCATTAATGCCGAGTTGCTCGAGAAAAAGCTTCTAAGGAGCGCTAAAGAAGGTCGTCCTCTGGTTGTCAAAGCCGGGTTTGATCCGACAGCGCCTGATATTCACCTGGGTCACGTTGTTCTTTTAAGAAAAATGCGCCAGTTTCAGGATCTTGGGCATCGCGTTGTTTTTTTGATCGGCGATTTTACGGCCCAGGTAGGGGATCCTACAGGGCGTAACGAATTGCGCCGTAAAATGTCGCGCGAGGATGTTGAACGCAATGCGGTGACGTATAAGGAACAGGTTTATAAGGTCCTTGATCCGCAAAAGACAGAGGTTGTTTTTAACAGCCACTGGTTTGGTGCGTTTGGCGCCCGGGAGTTGATGGAATTGACCGCCCATGCGACGGTGGCGCAAACCCTGGCGCGTGCGGATTTCAGGAAGCGTTTTGACGAGGGGCGGGAGATCAGCGTCCTTGAGTTTATTTACCCGCTACTGCAGGGGTATGATTCAGTGCATCTTCACGCGGATATCGAGCTTGGCGGCACTGATCAGAAGTTCAATCTGCTCATGGGGCGTCAGATTCAAGCCGCTTATGGGCAGGAACAGCAGGTGGTCATGATGACACCGCTTCTGGAAGGCCTTGACGGTGTCCAGAAGATGTCCAAGTCGTTAGGGAATTATATCGGCATCAACGAGCCGCCGCGAGAGATTTTTGGCAAGGTGATGTCGCTCAGTGATGTGTTTATGGTGAGATACTTCGAGCTTTTGACGGATGAGCCGGTTGCGGCTGTCAGTCAGGAGCATCCGAAGGAGGCGAAGATGAGGCTGGCGGGAGAGATTGTCCGGCAGTTTCACGGAACCGACGCGGCCCGGGATGCAAGAGCTCATTTTGAGAGCGTTTTTTCTCAAAAGCAGATCCCGGACGATATTCAGGTTTACGCACTCCCGATGAGGGGGGCGGTATCAGGAAGCGCGCCAGAAGCATTGCTTTTGGTTGACATCCTTGTTGGTTCGGGATTTGCCTCTTCCCGCAATGACGCGCGCCGCCTGATCAAGCAGGGGGCGGTTTCGTGCGGAGGGCAACCAGTGGTGGATGAACACTGGACGGTCGCTCCCGGCATACTCAAGGTTGGCAAGCGCCGCTTCCTTAAACTTGAATAATGTTTTTCACGTCGGGGATGTTCCGGAATCTTTTCCTTCTTGAGTATATTCTCGTTTAATTGCTTGACAATATTAAAAGTGTTGAGTATACTTTTGGTTCATTTATTCAGTACCCCGTTCGCCCAGGGCGATGGCCATATGTTTCCGGTTTGATCAGGCAAGGTTTTTTGCCCTTGTAGCTCAGTTGGTAGAGCACGTCCTTGGTAAGGACGAGGTCACCGGTTCAAAACCGGTCGAGGGCTCCAGTTATTAAGTGCCCGCGAAGGGTGGGGCGCACGATCGAGAAGTTTTACTGACGCAACAGAGACAGGACCTATGCGAGAGATTATCCATTTTCAGTGTACCGTATGCCAGCGTATCAATTATTCCGGCATGAAGGATAAAAAAAAGAAGCCAGAGCGCATTGAGCTCAGCAAGTATTGTCCTTTTGACAGGAAGCATACGCCGCATAAAGAAATGAAGAAGTGATTTTTATTGAAGTGTAATGGAAAAATAGGCCAGTAGCTCCAACTGGTAGAGCGACGGTCTCCAAAACCGCAGGTTGCAGGTTCAAATCCTGCCTGGCCTGTGAATATATTATGATGAAAATAAAAGTTTTTCTAGAAGAAGTAATGGCGGAATTGAAAATGGTCTCCTGGACATCGCGTAAGGATTTGATCAATTCAACATGGATTGTGTTGATCAGTGCCATTTGTTTCGGGGCGTTTATTACGCTGACTGATGTTCTTCTTTCCAGAGGCATGAACAGTATTATCAGATAGGGTACAATGGACTGGTACGTTATTCACACTCAGACAGGCGCAGAAGACCGCGCAAAAGCTGGCATCGATCATCGGATGCAAACGACTGCGCTTAAGACATTTGTTGAAGAGATTGTTGTTCCCACAGAACAGGTATCTGAGGTGCGCGGTGGCAAAAAACGCATCACCACCCGCAAATTCTTTCCCGGCTATATTCTTATTAAAATGAATATGACCAAGGAAAGTTGGTACCTTATTAAAACAACGCCTGGCGTAACCAGTTTTATCGGTCCTGGCCGTCAGCCGCAAAAGCTTTCTGAAGAAGAAGTAAATACGATTCTAAAAAGAACCGTAGAGACGGAGTCAAAGCCTTCACCGAAGGTTGTTTTTGATATTAACGAGCCTATCCGGATTACGCAGGGGCCGTTCGCGAATTTCAATGGTTCCGTGACGGAAGTTTATCCCGACCGCGGGAAGCTTAAGGTTAGTGTTCCTGTATTTCAGCGAGCGACGCTGGTGGAGCTGGAATACTGGCAGGTCGAGAAAATCTAACAATTAGATCAGGTAAAATTATGGCAAAAGAACAAATCGCGAAAGTGAATTTATATGTGCCCGCGGGTCAGGCAAATCCTGCGCCGCCAGTTGGCCCGGCGCTCGGTCAGCATGGTGTCAATATCATGGATTTCTGCAAGAAGTTCAATGAGCAGACCAAGGGCAGAGATCCGATGCCGCTGCCTGTTATTATAAATATTTATAAAGATAAATCATTTGATTTCATCATTAAGACGCCGCCGAGCTCGGCTCTTTTAAAGAAAGCCGCGAAGGTCGCTAAAGCTTCTGGAGAGGCCGGCAAGCAGACCATTGCCACATTGACACGTGCTCAGGTCGAGGAGATCGCCAAGCAAAAAATGGAAGATCTGAACACCGCCGATATTCAGCAGGCCATTCGCGTGATTTCCGGAACTGCCAGAAGCATGGGCATTGCGATAAAGGATTAATTGATATGACCACAAAAGTAAGTAAACGCATTAAAACTGTACGTGCCCAAGTTGATCCTGTTAAGACATATACCCTTAAGGATGCTGTGGCGCTTCTTCAAAACGGTCCGAAAGTCAAGTTTGATGAAAGTGTTGAGCTTCATTTTAATTTGAACATAAATCTTAAGGCTTCTGATCAAAATATTCGCGGAACAGTTGTTCTTCCGCATGGGACTGGAAAAACATTACGTGTTGCCGTTATTTGTCAGGGTGAAAATATCAACAAGGCAACTGATGCCGGTGCTGATTTTGTTGGGAGTCAGGATTTGATTGAAAAGATTGATAAGGGTTTTCTGGATTTCGATTGCCTTATCGCAACTCCAGATATGATGAGAGACTTAAGCAAACTGGGTAAGGTTCTTGGACCTCGCGGTCTGATGCCAAGTCCTAAAGCGGGAACGGTAACCGCGGATGTTACAAGGGCGCTTAAGGAAGTGAAGGCCGGGCGTGTTGAGTTTAAAAATGATAAGCAGGGCGGCATTCACTTGGGTATCGGGAAGCGATCGTTCAGCGAACAGAAGCTCTGTGAGAATGCCCGGCATATTATGGAGGCGGTTGATCACGCGAAACCGTCTTCGGTGAAGGGTGTTTTCTTAAAGAGTATTTATCTGTCCACAACCATGGGGCCGGGGGTGAGGGTGTCGCTATGATGAAAGTTGGAAAAATATTCAGAGAGAAAGTTACAAAAACATTACGTGATGGCATCGAAAAGCAGCAGAATGTGTTTATTGTCAATTTTGTAAACACACCATCCAGCGTTATTTGTTCTTTGCGCAAAGTACTGCAGCAGAAAAAAGCGGAAGTTGTTTTATCCCGTAATTCGTTGGCGCGCGTTGCTATTCAAGGAACTGCGCTGGCTTCGATTACTGATAAAATTGAAGGGCAAACGCTTTTTATTTGGACTAATGCGGATCCTGTAGAAATATCAAAAATTCTAATTAAATTTGCTGAAAAAAATGAAAAATTCGCCATTCGTGGCGGTGTAGTAAATAGCCAGCTTCTCGGTAAGGATGATGTTAAGCGCCTTTCTGATCTGCCGGCCAGGGAAGTCCTTGTGGCGCAGTTGTTGGGCACATTACAGTCGCCGATGACTCGGCTTGCCAGGACTTTAAACGGGAAAACAGTCGAATTGCTTTCGATCTTGAAACAAATAAGTGAAAAAAGGGGAGGTAACTGATCATGTCTGAAAACACTCTTTCTCCGAAGCTCGCTGAGCTCGTGAAGTCTATCGAGGGGCTGACAGCTCTTGAGCTGTCGGATCTTGTCAAGGCTCTTGAGGTCAAATTCGGCGTCACGGCGTCTGCGCCGATGATGATGGCCGGTGCTGTTGCGGGTGGTGCGGCAGCAGCAGCTCCTGCTGAAGTTCAAACATCTTTTACAGTTGTTTTGAAAGAAGCGGGCGCGAACAAAATCAATGTCATCAAAGAAGTCCGTGCGATCACAAATCTTGGTTTAAAAGAAGCCAAGGATCTTGTTGAAGGTGCTCCTAAGAATGTCAAAGAAGACGTTACAAAGGAAGAAGCCGAAGATCTGAAGAAGAAGCTTGAAGCTGCGGGCGCTAAGGTTGAACTTAAGTGATCAGGTTGTTATTTTGTTGAGCTACATAGCTTAAGCCGTTCTTCGTCCCGCCCCTTCTGGGGGCGGGATTAACACTTAAGAGAAAATCCTGTAAAGATATGGCTAAATTGAACATCAGAGAGTTCTGTAAGTTTCATGATACGTTTGAATTGCCGTCACTTCTTGATATCCAGGTCAAATCTTATGAGAGTTTCCTTCAGCGCGAGGCGGATTCTAATAAGCGTCAGGATCAGGGGCTAGAAGAAGTCTTTCGTGAGGTGTTCCCTCTTGAGAGTTATGATGGTCAGATCCGGTTAGAATACATTAGTTATTCACTTGGTAAGGAAAAGTATTCCCGTCAGGAATGCCAACGGCGCGGAACAACTTATGCGTCACCTCTCAAGGTAAAATTGCGCCTTATTACTCCTGTTGATATCAAAGAGCAGGAAGTTTATTTTGGCGATTTTCCTTTGATGACGGCGACCGGTACCTTTATTATCAATGGAGACGAGCGCGTCGTTGTTTCCCAGATCCAGCGGCCGCCGGGTGTTTCTTTTGAGGCAGAACTTCATCCGACTGGTAAAACGATTTATTATGGTCGTGTTATCCCTGCGCGCGGAGCGTGGTTTGAAGTCAAGTATGATTTGAATGACGTGCTGTTGGCGTACATTGATCGCCGCCGCAATTTTCCTGCGACGCAGATATTGCGTATTATGGGTTTGACAACCCGTGAGAGTATGGAGCAGCTGTTTGGCGCGGAATTCGCTAAGCTCACGCCGACGATGGAAAAGGATCATACTGAATCGAAGGAAGATGCCCTGCTTGATTTTTACCGTAAAATGCGTCCGACTGAACCGGCAACAGTTGAGGTTGCTGAAGCTTTATTTTATCGTTTATTTTTTGATCCGAAACGGTATGACCTGTCAAAAGTCGGCCGTCATATAGTAAACCGCAAGCTCAAGTTAAATGTTCCGCTTGACAACCGTGTCCTTGATATAACAACTGTCGTTGCGGGAATGAAATATCTTTTTGATTTGCGCGAAGGCAAAGGCGATACGGATGATATCGATCATCTGGGCAATCGCCGTATCAAGTCTGTTGGTGAATTGATTCAAAACCAGGTGCGTATCGGTTTAGCGCGCCTGGAACGCTCTATTAAAGAACGTCTTGTTGTGATGAGCAATTATGAAAATCTTACGGCGCATCATTTGATTAATTCCCGGCTTTTTTCAAATCAAATACAGGATTTCTTTGCCCGCAGTCAATTGTCTCAATTTGCTGATCAGGTTAATCCGATAGCTGAAATGACGCATAAAAGACGTCTTTCTGCGCTGGGCCCCGGTGGTCTTTCCCGCGAACGCGCCGGTTTTGAAGTGCGTGACGTACATCCGACGCATTATGGCCGTGTTTGTCCTATTGAGACGCCTGAAGGTCCAAACATTGGTCTTATATCATCTTTGACAACATGTGCGCGGATCAATGATCTGGGTTTTATTGAAACACCTTACCGGTTGGTTGAAAATGGAAAAGTTACCCGCAGGTTTGAATACTTTACCGCGGATGTTGACCAGGATAAACATATTGCGCAGGTGAATACACCACTTGATAAAGACGGTGTTATTCTCTCTAAGGATGTTTCGTGCCGGTATAAAACTGATTTCCCGAAAGTTGATCCTAAAAAGGTTGAATTGATGGATGTATCACCGAAACAGCTTGTTTCCGTGGCCACATCGATGATACCGTTTCTGGAGCATGATGATGCTAATCGCGCGCTCATGGGCTCGAATATGCAGCGGCAGGCTGTGCCGTTGATGATCACGGAAGTGCCCTTTGTCGGTACTGGAATGGAAGAAAAGGTTGCGCGTGATTCTGGCGCGGTTATTGTTTCCCAGCATGCGGGAACAGTTACTAAGGTTGATGCCAGTGAAATCACTATAAACAATGAGCATGTTTATGCGTTAAGAATTTATCAGCGTTCCAATGCCAATACATGCGTTCATCAGACACCCTTGGTAAAGCTTGGTGAGAAAGTTGAAAAAGGACAAATCATTGCTGATGGTATGGCCACAAAGTTTGGCCGCATTGCACTTGGACGTAATGTCACGGTTGCTTTCATGCCTTGGCGCGGTTATAACTTTGAAGATGCTATTCTTATTAATGAAAAAGCCGTGCGTGAAGATAAGTTTACGTCGATTCACATCGAGCGTTTTGAATGTGAATGCCGTGAAACGCGTTTGGGTAACGAGGAAATTACCCGTGATATTCCTAATGTTGGTGAGGATGCGCTTAAGGATCTTACACCTGACGGGATCGTTCGTGTAGGGGCAGAGGTTAAAGCGGGCGATATTCTTGTCGGTAAAGTGACGCCGAAGAGTGAAAAAGAGCTTTCACCTGAGGAACGTCTCTTACATGCGATTTTCGGTGAAAAAGCTGCGGACGTTCGCGATACATCATTAAAACTTTCACCTGGGATTACCGGTGTTATTGTTAATGTTGAAGTTTTTCAGCGTAACGAGCGCGGGCGCAAGACAAAAGCCGACAAAATGAAAGAGTCGTCAGATGTTGATAAAATTCACGAATATTATGCGCAAGAAGCAGGTTTTGCTTTAGATGAAAAGAATAAAAAACTTGCTGAAGTGCTTGGCCTTGATGTAAAGAAGGTCGGTTTATTGACGGTTGAAGATCTTGAAGACGACAGCGAAGGCCGAGAGATTATTTCTTTGTACAATGATCGCTTAAATGAGCTTCATGAAGAAGAGGAGCGCGAAATCGATCGCCTGAGAAAGGGCGATGAGCTTCCGGCCGGTGTTCTTAAGCGCGTTGTTGTTTATGTCGCGACCAAGCGCAAGCTGTCTGTCGGTGATAAAATGGCCGGCCGTCACGGGAACAAGGGTATTGTATCGCGCATCCTTCCCGAAGAAGATATGCCATTCCTTGAAAATGGAAAGGCTGTTGACATTGTTTTGAATCCCCTCGGCGTTCCTTCACGTATGAACGTGGGGCAGTTGCTTGAGACGCATTTAGGATGGGCGGCGCAGGCGCTAGGCCTTCATATCCAAACGCCGGTTTTTAATGGCGCGACGGAAGAGGAAATCCGCGCTTTACTGAGTGAGGCAAAGCTTCCCGAAGACGGCAAAGCTGTTGTCCTCGATGGATACACGGGTTTACCCTTTGATCAAAAGGTGACGGTTGGTTCTATTTATATGATTAAACTCAACCATTTGGTTGAT
>JBAXBM010000043.1:0-12208 GCA_037141995.1 Candidatus Omnitrophota bacterium | reverse complement strand
GTCGGCTGTAGCGGACGAAGGCGCCGAAGGCGGTGGCGTGGGCGATGTAAAAACCGGGGTAGCCGTCGAGGAAGCCGAGTTTGAAAATATAAGCCCGGATGAAGCGCCAGCACGGGCGAAGGATCGCTCTGGCTGCGTAAAATCCATCATTTTTTCTTGATAAAAACAAAAGCCAAATAAACCATACCGACACATTAATCCATGCCCATTCTTGAATTAACCCCGGATTATAAATGCTGGCAAGTTCATCCTTAATGATACCAATCATCATTGCTATCATCAAAGGGACAATAGCGCTCCCAAAAAGAGCGAATATGAATAATCGTATCTTTCCAAAAAGACTCCCCATACTCATACCTCTTTCTTCGGCCGTTCACCGTAGTACTGGTAATAATTGACTTCGATGTCGCCGTTGAAGAGTTTGCGGACTTTGTCGGGGCAGGCGCGTTTGAAGAAATCAGGGAAACGGTCGTCGGCCACCATGATCCCTGAAAAACCCATGGCCTCGACTTCACGCCGGACAAGGGCTTCAAGGCCAAAGGTGGATGTGGCAATAAGACGAAGTGGTCGCATCCTAAAGTTCCTTCCTGACAGGCGGTTTGAACGCATCGCGGCTAACGTGATTTAATTCGATCCCGGCAGAACTGACAGCCTGCGCATCATGCCCCGGCCAGGGCACAACGACCAGTTTCACCGTCGGTGTCCCGCCATTGCCATAATAAAGTTTGAATGTCGAACGCGGCTGAAATACAGGGCTCGCCAATACCTGCCGTAGCCCCGGAAAAATAAAATTCTTCACATAATTGATCCAGCCGGCCGTAATGACAGCCGTCACGGCGGCTTCACTCACCAATAGTTCCTCACCACTCCAGCCTTCTTTGAATTCAACGTCTCCCTGCACCGCAACCCTGATTTTCACATGCACCGGAACAGGCGCATGCTCCTCAAAACGCTCCACCAACTGCCCGATCAAATGTGCCATACCCAGCCACGCCTGATCCGCCGTATCAAAGCTCCCGGCAAACTTAAATGCATCCACACTCTCCCCCGCCGGAAACCACACCAGCCACACGTTCCGCACATCATCCCAGATACTCTTGAGCGATGGATCAACCTGCAAGGCACGCCGCATGATATTGCTGATTTCAACCCGTAAATCATAAGGGATATCCCTGATAAAACGCGCCGCCAGCGGCGATGCCGGATTCCCAGATTCCTGATGCCCCACATGAAGAATGGCTCCATCGCGACGGATCACCGTGCCATTGGAACTGCCGGCCACCTGCAGTGGGATCACCAGCCCCCGCTCAACCCGCACGCGCAGCGGCGTCACCCCGTACTCGATAGCCGACGGCAAACTCAATTCTATCTCATGATCAACAAGCTCCCGCGGGAACTTCCTGTCATCTAAAAAACCGGATTCTCTTAATCTGTCATGGGGGATCATAAGACCTTCAGTTGATTAATATACCTACCATGCTGCATAGTTTAATTCATCGTGAATTTCATGTCTAATGAAATAATGCGGAGAGATCTTACCCCAGATTCTCTGCGCTGTAGCGGGCGATGAGGCCGGTGCGGACGGCATGGCGGTAGGTTGCGGTGAAGAATTTGCAGGCGAAGATAACATATAAAACAGACAGGGTCAGGCTCCATCCCAGATATGCCAACGGGACACTGCCTCCTGAAGCCATGATCCGCATCACCTCAAAAACATACGACGGCGGCACGGCGTGAGCGGCTATCTGCATCCAGGAAGGCAATGTGGACAGCGGATAAAAAACACCGGCAAATGGAGCGATCAGGGCCGGTAAAGGCCATATCAGCCATTCGGCGGCAGGGCCAAAACGCAAAACCACTGCACAGCCCACAACCCCCATCGCGATCCCGAACAGAAAAAGCACAAAGATAAACGGCACCAGCATCAGGCCGTAAACAGCAAACGACAAACCAAAACATCCTGTTGCCAGAATAAGCATCATGATCACCCCGACACAGCTGGTCACCATGCTTGAAAACACAAGCCCGACGATATATTCCGATACCAAAAGGGGCGACGCAAAAATATTAAGAAAATTACGCGACCAGACATCCTCAAAAAATACCATGGTCACACCCTGCATGATGCGCAGAAAAAAATCCCACAACAAAACTGCCCCCAGGATCACCGGGATAAAATCAAGCCCCGCAGGGACAACCGAATTAAGATACCGGCTCATAAAACCCCAAAGAACAATATCAATCACCACCCAAATGAACAGCGGCACCACCCGGGTGAAACTCCCGCGCATAAGGTAAAACTGACGCAGTAAAATAGCGCAAATGCGATGAAACGACATAAATTTATCCGTTAGACAATGTGAGCGGCTCACGCGCCACCGCAATAAAAAGATCTTCGAGAGATTTCTTGCCGTGCAGGGCCGGAAGGGCCTTTGGATCACCCTGCAGAAGGATTTTGCCATGAGAAAGAAACAGAACCCGATCGCACACCGCCTCAACCTCGTGCATATTATGCGATGTCCACAAGACGCCGCCCGTCTCCCCAACCGTGAATGCCCTGATCTTCTGGCGGATATCGCGCGCTGTCGACGGATCAAGCGATGCTGTCGGTTCATCGAGCAATAGAAGTTTCGGCTGATTCAGCATGGCCTTGGCCAGGCACAGGCGCGTCTGCTCACCCGAGGAAAGCGCCCCGCACTTGACACGGCGAAATGCCTCAAGCCCAAACTGCACGATCAATGCTTCAATACGCGCCGCGATATCTTTAACGCCGTAAAGCAAACCAAAAAAATGCAGGTTCTCAATGACAGTAAGATTCCCCGGCAAGGGAGCATAGACTGCCGCGAAATTAGTGCGCGATAAAGCCCGTGAACGGTGTGCCTGAATATCAAGGCCATCAATACGCACCGTTCCGGCCGAAGGTTCAAGCACACCGAGAATCATATTAATCGTCGTGGTCTTCCCCGCCCCGTTGGGCCCCAAAAGCCCCACGATCTCGCCGGGCGCCACATCAAATGACACGTCCGCCACCGCAGCCTTCGCCCCGTAATTCTTGCGCAGGCCAGTGACCGCAAGGACCTTTTCCATCATACCTGTTTATCCCGGATTAACCACTCACCATCTTTTGCAGAAAAACAACATGCGTCATCAAGAACCTTTTTCCAGAAGTATCGAATAAATATCTTCAACCGTTACCAGCCCCTGCTTCGCCTTTTCAATCGCATCAATCGCCAGGGAACGAAAACCTTTGCGACGGGCAATGGCCTCCAGTTCGGGAACCGACGCATTACGGACAATCGCGTCACGCAAATCATCACTAAAAAATACCACCTCAAAAATACCCACACGCCCCAGATAACCGGTGCCGTTGCACTGCTCACAACCCACTTTTTTATAAAGCGTCATGCTCCCAGAAATATTTTCATGAGTTTCAATGTCATCGGAATAATCAAGGCCTTTATTCAGGGAATTAGAACTTTTGATCGAGAACAATTGAATATCCAGGCCGCATTGGTCACATATCGCCTGCAGGACATTGGCTTCTATCGTATACGGCACGCAGCAATGCTTGCACAGCCTGGGGACCAGCCTCTGTGCCACGGCTCCGATCACGGCATACGAAACCATATAACGCTCCAGCCCCATATTCACAAGGCGGATCACTGTCCCGACAGCGCTGTTGGCATGCAAACTTGTCAATACCAGATGCCCCGTGATCGACGCGCGGATAGCTATATCCGCCGTCGCCGCATCACGGACTTCGCCAATCAGGATCACATCCGGATCCTGACGAAGAATCGACTTCAACCCCGAAGCAAATGTTTCATCGCCTTTTTTATTGATGTCACATTGATTAATCCCGTAAATCTGATATTCAATGGGATCCTCAAGCGTTACAATATTGACACTGGTTGTATGGATACGGTTAAGGATCGAATACAACGTTGTGGTCTTACCGCTCCCCGTCGGGCCGCTGACAATCAACAGGCCATTCTTACGCTGAAGGATTTTCTCCAGATTACCAAGGTCTTGAGGGCTCATCCCGATCTTTGCCAGATCTACAAGCCCCTGGTCTTTGTTAAGGATACGGATCGCGATCTTGTCCCCCATCAGCGTTGGGAACGTCGCCACACGGAAATCAAATTCAGTGCTGCCGATGGTGATTGAAAACCTTCCATCCATTGACTTGCGGCCGCTCATGGCATCTGTCGGCATATTGGCCGACACCTTGATGCGCGGTACAATGGTGACATTATGCGCGTGCGGGATACGCAACACTTCATAAAGATTCCCGTCAACTCGAAAACGTATGCGCAGCCATTCCTGGAATGGTTCAATATGAATATCACTCGCGCGCGACTTGAGGGCCTCAAAGATGATCATATTCAAAACATCACTGGCCAACGTGGCACCGTTTGCCGCGGCCGTATTATTGCCCCACGCGGAACGTTTGGGATCCCGCTGTTCCGCCATGAGTTTCTGGTATTGCTCTTGTAATGACTGCATCATACACAGCTTCCCGAGATGTTATCTCTCCCGTATTTTCAATAATAAAGGTAATACGGATTAACCCCTGTCCTGTATCGTAATCATGCTACAACTCATTGTTACGAAACATTATAAATATTAGCGCAATTTCTGAAATTTACACAAAAAGAATGCTTTTTATCAATAGCCTTTGAAAACACCAGGATACTGCCTGGCATTAAAATTCAATGGTACAAATTATTTCAAGCCTTGCGGCGCCCTTTATCCCCCGAGAATAACGGGAAAAACCGGCCCTCAATGTCTTTCAACGGGACAACAACGTCTTTACTGCCGAGCTTAACGGTCACAAAAGTTTCTCCCGGGATCTCTTTCCTATCGATGATCGACACATCTTCATAAATTTCCGTCACAAAACCTGCCAATCGTTTGGAATGATTATCTGCCGCTCTGAAAATAACCTGCTCCCCGACAACCGGTTTTCGGAATTTATACTCCAGCTTGTAAATAACCCCCCGGTCAACGCGGCCGTCGGCATAAATAACATGGCTGAATCCAACGACAAAATTGCGTAGCAATAAGAGCGCAACAAACACAGAAATCAGCACCATCCCGATCCTGGATACCAGCTTCGATCCCTGCTGGCTCACTGAAACATCCCCTGCACTCATTGGCAACATATCATCATTCATCCGAAAAAAATCCCCTTTCTTTCACTACCCCGGGTTGGAATACCCTCAACCACCACTGCTTTATCAGAAACAATCCCGTTAAAATAACCGCGAGCAGCCAGAATGACGGCGCTGGCGTCTTGAAATCCTCTTCAAACTCAAGGGCGCTGGATGTTTTTAACCGCTTGTTTTCATTCATCTGCAGGACTTTCCACTGTACGCTTTGTTCCACCACAATAAAACTGGTTGACGGGATAAGCACGGACAACTGCCGGCTTTCTCTGACAGCATCAGCTAAAGACGCCTCCAGATTCAACGGATTTAACGAAGCCTGCCGATCAGCCCACTGCAGCGACAGCTTGTTGATAAATGTCCCCTGATCTGAGAAATTATTTACAGCGCCTAAAGGAACAAACTGATTCTTTGTCGTGTCAAAAATAAGAAACTCATTGGGACCAGACACTGCTGCTGAAGCATGAAAACTTGCGACCTGCCCCCCGTTTGCCGACAGAAGAGAAACCTGTGCGCCATGCTTGATAACCGTGACATCTGATGCCGCAAGACCGTTAAGCCCTGCCCACAAAGATTTCTTCTCGACATCGTTCCCGCTTGAAGTCACAAGATAAGATTCAGCCTCCGGCATGACACGACGATACGCATCCATGCCTTCAACATCACCGGTATTAATCTTGTCCGGCGTGATGACAACGAATACAGGATACATCTGCCAATCCGTTTCATGGGCGGGTACGTTCAACTGCTTAGCATAACGGTACAACTCACTCCTGATAACGCGAGCCAAATCAAAACCCCCTTGACGCTTCAAGGCCATCTTCTGCAAGGCCATACGCAGCGCACCCGCCCGGTGAAGATCTATCAACCCGTAAGCATCTTCAAGTGAAAAATTCGCGGCTGTGATCCGGCACCCCTTGACGTAAGGATACTTTGCGGCAACAGCTTCAATCTGCTTCTCATATCCTGATAAATTTTCCAAGCCATTCTGTGAACGATCCAGGATAAAATGCAAATACGGCTGCCGTTTAAACTTGGGCAAAAGCCCGGCTTGCTCTTCAGGAATAAACAAAAAAGTATTGCCCTTGGGATCAACGGATCGCAACATTTCTTTAGATGAAGCCCCCTTGCCTTCTGTTAATGAAATCGCCTTGTCTCCGATCTGCACCACGGGTGTAAAGTTGGCAGGAAATTCAAACGCGATCTCGACCTCTCTCTTTTCTCCTTGAGTGAACGGATATACACTCAACTCAACCTGTTCAGGCGTTTTATAAGATAACAGCCCTGGGTCTCTCCGCACAAAGTCTCTGATCATGTGATACACCCATTGAGCGGTTCTTCTTTCAAATATCTGACCAGAAATCATATCCTTATCAACGCGCAGTTGGAAATCCGTAATGATAACGCCGGACGGAACGCTAATATTTGATAGGAATTCGGCATCTCCACTGGTTCCTGTGTTATGCATTACAAGATGAAGCCTCGCCCGTCGATAGTCTCCTTCATCCATAACTTGAACTTGAAAAGACTCTAACGCAACATTGTGATCAATTTGTCGCACCCGCCCAACACCAGACCGACGCCTTCTTGCCTGTCCGGGATCAAACCCCATGCCCGCACTCATGGACAAACCAGCACCCGTTGCTACCCGTTCTATATCCTCGCCAGTAAAAATACGGTACATATCAGCAAGTTTTTTATCTGGCAAAACCATCCCTTCAAAAACAACCCCGTTATAAAAGTCGGAAATAAATGGTAACTGCACCCCCTCTTTAAACCGTTTTAAATTCAAAAGAACCTGTTGCGTGGCCTTTAAATTACCCTTGAAAAATTGATCGACTTCATAGTTAGGCGAATAAACATATCGTAACGCCTCCCTAACCGCACTTTTCTCACTATAGGCTTGCCATACAAAATACCCGGGAAGAATGCTTACACCCAAAACAATCAAAAGCAAAGCCACTTTATATCCAGACTGACAAACGCTTTCTTTAAAATCATCAGATATCTTTTTCGTGTGAAGAATAAATAACAATACCGGAACCAGAAACAAGAAGCCAAGCCCCAACGCAAACATTGCGGGTAAAGCTAATGGCAAGAATGGCAGGAAAACTAAAAAGAAATATAACGAGAATGGATACGTGGTGCTTCGAAGAAAAAGAAGTCCGCTCTCAAACCTCTTAATCTTCGGCAATAACACGATAACCCCGTTAAGAATAGCCATTACATATATCGAAAGACTCTGAAAATCAGCTGGAAAAGGCATGCTCCTGTTTAATGCCAACCCACCGATAGGCCCTGCGATGCCCACAAGAATTGCAAACAACATTTGCCCAAAATCTCCGCGCTCTGAAATCCAGTTATATGTTAAAACCATCAGCCTGATCATGCCGACAAACGTTAAAACCGTAAGCCCTATAAAAAATAGTGGCCACAAGAACATATAGAAGAATTGACCTCCATTGCCCATCATCCTTGAGGAAAGGAAGAAAAAATAAAATGATGCTGGAGCAAGAATTGTGAAAAAAATGCTTAACCAGAAATTCTTGCACTGGGATATCGGCAATTCAAAACACGCCAACTGCATCCCTGTATAAAATATCCCCGGCATCATTAAGCTAAACGCATAAAAAGACAACATCCCCTCATCTACGATCCAACGATCAATATTTCGTGGAATCATCTGCCACAAATTACTTACAAAAAACCAAAGAAATCCAATCTGTCCTAAAAATAAAGCTAAAAACCATGACCAATGAATATACGTCTTTTGTTTCCAAGCCGAATACCCTGCTCCAAAAACAATCACCAACAACGCCACTTGAGCCGCAAACAGAGCCCCAAAAAAGCTACGGTTTTCAGCCGAAGCCTCACCACTCACCAGCCATAATGTCCACCCATTGATCAATAGAAGCAACACTTGCGGTAACGCCGCCGTCCATAAAAGCATGGACGGTTTCTTTACGAAATTGGGAAGTAATGGCTTATGTGCTTGTTCTATCATGAAAAGCTTTCCTTTCTAAAACAAGATATGCAATCATAAATACCGTCAAAAAAAATGTTATGCCTACAGCAAGATGAATAACGCCCTGCGCCGCTACTGGCAGTATCTTTAAAGTGATGAGGTGAATCTTATACCCGCTCACAATACGAAAACCATTCGTCACAATTGTAATAAGATACGCCATCAACAAAGTTGCCAGAACTTTTCCCACCATGGGCATGCGCCATTTGATATCCTGATAAAATATAACAAACATTGCCGTCATCATACAAAAAAAACCATAACCACTGCAATCCGGTGTGACCTGAATGGAGGAATGCATCAACGGAATGACAAGCAGGCCTTTTTCATCCATCACAGGCAAGGCATTAAAGAAACAGCCGGCCATCCATGCCGCAGGTCCTGCAAAAACAAAATAAAATTTATCCCCGAAAAAGTTACCTAAATAATTCAAAGTAACCGCAACGCCTCCCGCCAATAGCCAGGCCAGCAAACGTCGACGGCTATACTCGTCAAGCTTTGAAAAATAACTCCATAATAGTTCCATGTTATATCCCTTGCCGCGCTTAACCTTCTCCCGGGAAGAAGGATCAGCGCAACACAGCTCATTTCTGGGCGTTGAGAAGCGAGAAACTAATAAGCCCGCCGGACATAAGGACGCCTCCGGCAATTAAAAACAACGCTGTTGCGGCAGCCACTGGCAATGAGCCGAAGACAAGCGGCAGGCAGGCAATGCATCCCAACCCTCCCACGGCCACAAATAACGCCGCAAGCGCCTTGCCAAACTTTGTTATAGCTTCTGGTGTCATAACAACCTCCTGGTTTAATAGCACTTCCCCGGCTGCTGCTTCACAGGGGAGCAGCCTTAACCCTTGCGATAAAAAACTCTGTTTTTATAAACGTATGTTCTGGAAACTTTCCCCTCATCACAGCGGGTTAAACTTCTTCATGACACCACCGGCGATATGTCATCGCCGCCAGGCAGGCACAAACCCCAACCGCCAGCCCAAGATGCCACACAATGGCCGCCAGGTCATAATAGGGAGCGCCCAAAGCCTCCAGGAGCTTATACCCGCCGTACACAAGAATAATTGCCACAGCCATCCCCTGATTTTTCAAAGAAGCGACGTACATCAGACAAACAAGGGTCATCTGGGTAAAAATCCCGGTAAACAGGAGAAACGCCCAAAATTTTGACGCTTCCAGGAACCGCATATGCCACACCAGCGCCGGAAGAACCCCGAACAAGAATGATGTAAAAATCCATGCGGCCATCAATATCACCATCAGGAAACACCCCCATTGCACCGCCAGGTCTTGACGACGCAAAGGCCGCAGCAGGGCATAATCACGAAAAGATACGGTGCGATAACAGAAACACAGCATCACCGCCAGCGGTGAAACTGTCAAAACAAGAAGATTGGCGTATGGATGCGCATAAAATCCCTCCGGCCCAGCCCAATAAAAAATATACGCGGCAAACACAAAAGGGCTCAACACAAGAATCCAGGCGATCCCCGGGATATCCTCGGCCTCAACATGCGCCCAGTGAAAAGCCCGGCGCATCAATCCTTTTTTCTGCGCGAAAAGAGGCACTGGATGCGGGATATAGGCACGAACCGGCGCGGACGTCTTTGAACGATGCAGGGGCCAGGATAAGACACAGCCGAATTCCGGCATGCCTTCTCTGAGCACTGCCAGTCGCCATAAGAAACAACCAAAAACACAAACCGCCAATCCCATCAATGCGTAATAAGCCGGATCTGATTTAACCAAAAGATGCACAAAGTCCCGTGTATGACCAACGATAAAAAGAAGGATGCCGTACCCGAAAAAAAGAGTCCGCCGCTCCGAAACATACGCGATCACGATGGTGGCCAGATACATGCCCAGGCACAAAAAGACCCATGCCGACTTGACCCTGGCCCCAACACCACAGGGCACCGTTGACAACCACAGGCTTATCAACACCGCCACAAAAACCCAAATAACAACAGCCACCACAATATGCGCGGCACGGTACCCGGGCATCAATCCCGCCATGGGTGATACCATCTGGCGTTTGATCATCACCCCCAATTGAAACGCGAGCGGGATCCAGAGGCAAAACCATATGGTCATCAGGTCTTCAAACAAAATCCACTGCTGATGCCTAACAGCCATATGCCCAAAAGGCAGAATAAATAGAAGCCCCGCTGCCAGCAAAAGCAGCTGCAACCGATTCCGATACAAAAGCAGCGCACCCATTATGTTTGTCATCTGTTCATCTCCAGAAAAATCTCTTCCAGATTCAGATCCTCGACTTCAACGCGCGCGCCGGAAATCTTTTCCAGGGATACCCGCCGGGCGTCACTGTAAT
Source organism: Candidatus Omnitrophota bacterium (assembly GCA_037141995.1). GTDB lineage: Bacteria > Omnitrophota > Gorgyraeia > Zapsychrales > Fredricksoniimonadaceae > Fredricksoniimonas. The sequence continues at coordinate 1,677 of JBAXBM010000043.1, read as the reverse complement.
CGCGCACCGTCAGGATGGCCTGCTGGCCGCTCACATAACTATTAATAACCCCTTCATCGCCCAGGACCGGCAGCACCCCCGCGGGGCAATGGAAACGAATACGCTTGACGCTCTCCTTTAAAACATCAATCCCGCCGCAAAGATCAAGACGTCCGGCACGTAAAACAGCCACCGTGTCAGCAACCCGCTCAAGATCTGACGTGATATGTGTTGAAAAAAGAATGGTGCACGGGCGTTCCGAAACAACATCCAGGATCATCTTAAGGAATTCACGGCGTGCCACCGGGTCAAGGCTCGCCACGGGCTCATCAAAAACCAAAAGCTTCGGTTCATGCCCAAGGGCAAGGATAATCAGGAGCTTCTGTAATTCGCCCTCGGAAAACGTATCCACGCGGGCGCCCAGGTCAAGGCCCCAGTCTTTCACAAGCTTCGCTGTCAAGGCGCTATTCCACTGCGGATAAAAAGACGCCGTATACTCTATCAGCCAACCGGCCTGCAGCCATGGATACGGGCGATACCCCTGCGGCACATACCCGATTGACGCCTTCACCCCGGCAGATAAATGCCACGAATCATCGCCGAAAACAAGCGATTTTCCCGCATCAACTTTAAAAAGCCCCAATAGACATTTGAGCAGTGTCGTCTTGCCGGCACCATTCTTGCCGAGCAACCCAATCACCATGCCTTCGGGCACATCCAGCGAAACCCTGTCGAGAATAACCTTGCGCCCATACGCTTTTCTGACATCCTGAAGATGGATAATATTACGCATGATGAACGTCCTCCCAAATAGCCCTCAGTTTTTGCACAACACTCTCTTCATCCAGCGATAACTGCTGTGCACTATTAATCACTTCCTTTATAAGCAGCGTCAACCGTTCCTGATGAACATCAACGGGCGCCGCACCTTCTGCTTTCACCGGGATACGCATCCCCTGCCCGCGGACAAACTCAATGATCCCGCTTTTTTCCAATGATGAATACGCCTTCGATACTGTCATGGGATTAACCTCAAGGCTTTTGGATACATCCCGAATGGATGGTAAAAACTCACCCGCAACAAACTTCCCCATCGCGATACCGATTTTAACCTGGTCATAGATTTGACGATAAATCGGCACCCCCGATGCGGGACTGATCTGAAAATATAATCTGGCATTATTATCCATAATTCTCCTCAAGTAACGCTACTGTATCAGAAGTATAATACACCAATACACGTTTGTCAAGACTCTTGTTTGTAATTTCAAAAAATTATATTAATACATCATTACCAATAACTTACAACTTTATTAAATTAATTTCTACCTATTTTTTGCAGGCCCCTTGACTTCGGTGTATTGGTGTATTATATTTGTAATACAGTTAACACAACCCCTACAAGGAGCCACCCATGAACGTCAAATTTATCCTGCCTTCATTAATAGAACACCAAAACATCGCCTCCTCAGGACAGGCCATCGCTTATGCCCGCTTCCCCCCTCTTGGATTAGCAACCCTGGCAGGCTATCTCGACAACAATGATCAGGCCACACTCGTGGATGAACACGTTCAACCCCTTGACCTTGACGACACGCCCGACCTGGTCGTGATCCAGGTTTATATCACCAACGCTTTGCGCGCCTACAAGATCGCCGATCATTACCGGGCGCGCGGTGTTTATGTCATTATGGGAGG
>JBAXBM010000042.1:0-12245 GCA_037141995.1 Candidatus Omnitrophota bacterium | reverse complement strand
GATGTCGGGCGTAACCGGGGTTTGTTGAGAGGGCTGCCGCATTTTAACCCGCATTTTTCAATAGGCAGAGGTGATGCGGGTTGAACCCGGGCCTTTTCTTGACGGTAACATTGTGGAAGGCCAGTTGGAATAATAACGCATGTTTTTGTGCAGACGGTATCGTCGGTGAAATACGGCTAATACACAATCCGGGTTTAACAACAGCTGTTATAACGGGAGTGATTGTTCATGCGGGAATTTCTTGTAAGCCAGATGGACTATATATTTTTTATCTACGGCTTGGCGTTTATTTTTCTTTCTTCGGTCTGCATTGTCCTTCATCGGCGGCATCAATCGCAGATCCCCTGGAACTGGCTGGGTTTTTTTGGTTTGATCCACGGGGTGAATGAATGGCTGGACATGCTGGCGCTGAGCCTGGGGGACAGCGACCTGTTCCAATGGGTCCGTCTTGTCATGATGGCCGCATCATTTATTTGTTTATTGGAGTTCGGGCGGATAACGGGCGGGTGCTTGAAGTATATCAGGATAGGGCGGTGGATATATATCCCGTTATCTCTGGCTATCGTGTTGGCTGTGCCGGCCGGGCTGCCTGGGGTGAATGTGGTTGTCCGGTATTCTTTCGGGTTTATCGGCGGTTTGTTGTCGGCATTGGGGTTGTGGCGGATATCCCGGGAGACCAGGGACGGCGCGTGGAGCATTGCCGCCGCCGCCGCAGCCATGGCGGTGTATGCGGTAGCATCGGGACTCATTCCTTCGAAGGCCGGGGAATTGCTGGCCGGCATGATTAATCAAGATACATTTCTGCAGTTCGCGGGATTTCCTGTTCAGATGGTGTGTGTGCTGGCGGTCAGTGTTGTTGGCGTTATGATCTGGTATTACAATGAAGAATTTTGTGTGGAGCAAAGTGATCCGCAAATGGCGCGGCATGTCAGGTTTTCAACGGTCAAAGCGATCCTGGTGATTGCGGGGGTGCTTTTGGCCGGATGGTTATTAACAGAACAACAGGGAAAAAAAGAGGCGGTTGTCCAGCGGGCGGCCCTTTTGAGCGACGCACAACAGGCGGCAGCGGTGGTGGAGCCGGGGCTGGTTCAAAGTTTATCCGCTACCGCCGCGGATGCCGGGAGCCTGGCGTATCAATTATTGAAGTCCCGTTTGCAGCACGTGCGGAGTGTTATGCCGTCTGTCCGCTTTATTTATTTTATGCGCAAGGTGGATGAAAAAATTGTTTTTATTGCGGATTCTGAACCTGCGGGCAGTCAGGATGAGTCACCTCCCGGGCAGGCGTATGATGAGGCTTCTCCCGGGATCTATGAGGTGTTTCGTTCGGGGCAGGGATTGGTTGAAAAACCGACAATAGACAGGTGGGGGAATTGGGTGTCCGCGTATACGCCTTTTAATGATGGACGTACGGGGGAGCTGATAGCTATCCTTGGCGTTGATCAGGACGCGGGTCAATTTAACCTGGCGGTGGCGTTGGGCCGATTAAAAGTTATTATGCCAACGGGGATCATTTGTTTCGGGATTCTTTTTGTTCTGGCGTACTGGCGCATATTTCTTGTGGCCCTGGGGAATGATAAGGAAGGCGGCAGGCTTGGTTTTTGGGTTCGTTACGGGATGGCTGCCATTGTCATGGGGATGGGATTGTCATTAACCCTTCTTCTTTTTTGTGAGTTGAGGCATAACGCGGCAAGCGCGCTGAGAACGACGTTTCTTCAACACGCCATTGCCAGGGCTCAAGGTATTTCACAGGAATTGAGCCGGCAAATGGACCGGCTGGACGGGGTGCGCCGTTTGATGGCGGCCCAGAAATTTGTGGATCGCGCTGGGTTCAGCTTGTACGTAGAGCCGCTGTTAAGGGATGTTCCGATTCGCGCGTTTGAATGGGTCCCGCGGGTCAATCGGGAGGCGCGCACGGCCTGTGAGAGCCTGGCCAGGCAGGATGGTTTTAAGGGATATCAGATCCATGAGAAAAATGCGGCGGGTGAAAGTGTCGCGGCGCAGGGGCGGGATGAATATTTTCCCGTTTATTATCTGAATCCTTTGAATGGGGATGAGTCGGCCCTGGGATTTGACCTGGCATCTGAGCCGGTCCGGCGTGAGGCGATGAATAAAAGCCGGGATATGGGAATTCCCGTGGCCACACCGCCGCTTGAACTCGTGCAGCAGGGACATAAAAAAACAGGCGTTCTTGTCTTTTCATCTGTGTATGCCAGGGACCTGCCAGGGCGCACGCGGGAGCAGCGCCGTAAGAGTTTGAAAGGCTTTGTGCTGGCGGTTTATGATGCGGATGATTTTTTAAAAGGGGTTTACCGGCGGATGCCGTCAGAAGGGCTGGCTTGCCTGATTGAAGATCTTGCGGCGCCGGCGGGGGGGCGGGTTTTATATCGCCATGAAGCCGGGGATGAAGCGGTTGATTGGGATCATTCTGCCCTGAAATACGTGATGTCCCTGGAGATTCCGGATCGTCATTGGCGCGTGACCATTGTCCCCGGCGTATCTTTTATGGAGCGGCATTATTCATATGCGTTCTGGTGGGTAGTTCCGGCAGGAATTTTTTTGACGGCATTGCTGGCGGCTTTCTTGAATTTTATGATGACGGCCCGCTATCGGGCTGAAAAGCTTGTTCGGCAGCGCACGGCGGAATTAAAGCAGAGCGAGGAATCGTATCACAGCCAGTTTTTAGATAATTCAGCGCCGATGTTTTTATTAGACCCAGTCAGTTGTGACATATTGGAAGCCAACAGGGCGGCTGAGAGATTTTACGGGTATTCTGATCGGGAATTTAAGAACATGCGGATTACGGCAATCAATATGCAGGTGACGGATGATATTCGCAGGGACATGGATAAGATCATGACCAACACAGAGCGGCGGTTTGAGCTTAAACACTGTCTTAAGGACGGCGCGGTTAAAGATGTCGAGGTATTTGCGAGCCGCATATTTTTTAAAGACAGGATGATTGTTCATGCCATTATGCATGATATTACGGAACGTAAATTATCTGAAAGGCTGGTGTTGGAGGCGCGTGAACTATTGGAGGATAAAGTCCGCGAGAGGACGGAAGCGCTGAATACAGCGAATTTAGAATTGCAGGTTGAGATCGGGGAGCATGAGGCTGCGATTCAGGCGCTGGAAGCCGCGAACAAGAAGTCCGAGGAAGCCAGCCGGCTAAAATCACAATTTGTGGCCACTGTTTCGCATGAGATGCGCACGCCGCTTAACGGCATTATTGGTTTTGCCGAATTGATTGAAAGCCTGAGGGATCCTGCCCGTATTAAGGATATGGCCAGAACGATCATTTGTCAGTCGGAGATCCTTCTTGCGCTCATTAATGATATCCTTGACCGTGCAAAGATTGAGGCGGGCAAACTGCTTTTGAATTGGGAAGCTGTTGATATCAGGGAGCTTGTGGGCCGGCTCAGCCAATCTTTCGCGCCGAGGCTGACAGCGACAGAAGTGGCCCTGGTGGTAACGATGGCGGATGATGTGCCCCACTTTTTTATGACGGATCCCTTGCGCCTGGGGCAGGTGATCACGAATCTGGTGAGCAATGCGATCAAATTTACTCAACAGGGCACAGTGAACCTGAAAGTGGAAAAGGTTTCACATGACGGTGGCGGGGTTGTTTTGCGATTTTCTGTTATTGATACCGGGGTGGGTATTCCCGCGGATAAACAGCATTTAATTTTTGAGCGTTTTGCACAGGTTGATGGTGATTTGAGCCGGCGTTTCGGCGGGGCCGGCCTTGGGGTGTCGATTGCCAAAGGACTGGTTGAGCTGATGGGGGGGGAAATTGCTTTTGAAAGCCGGGAGGGCGTTGGGACGACATTTTGGTTCACGCTGGCGGTGGAACCGGTTGAAGCGCCGCCAATATCCGTTGAAAAACCTGTCATCGCGGCAGCGGCGCCGGATGATCGGGGACGGGTGTTAGTTGCCGAGGATTATCTTCCGAATCAGGAAGTTGTCCGTATGCACCTGGAGGGTTCGGGATACGATGTTACCGTGGTGGGGGACGGGAAGGCTGCCCTTGAAGTATGCGGCCAGGAAGAGTTTCAGTTTATTTTGATGGATATTCAAATGCCTGGCATGGACGGTTATGAAGCAACGGGGAAGTTGCGTGAACGCGGCGGATGGCTGAAAGAGGTGCCGATTCTGGGATTTACGGCTAATGCGGACAATAAGACGTTAGAAGAATGTTTGGCGATCGGGATGAACGGTGTTATTGTGAAACCTGTTCGTAAGGAATCTTTTCTGGCTGAAATCCGTCAATGGTTCCATTTGCGGCGCCCGCAGGTTCCTGAGGGTGCCGCCGCGCCGCGGTTGTCCGGCGCGCAGGATGGGATCATGGATTACGATGGGGCGATCAAGGAGTTTGGGGGGAAAGAAAAGCTGCTTCATGAGGTTGTTCAGCGTTTTCTGTGTCAGGCCAAGCAACAGGCCGTGACGATGGAGGCGGCTTTGAACATGAAAGATGCCGCGGCCATCGGGCGTGAAGCGCACAAAATTAAAGGCGCTGCGGCAAATTTGACAGCGATGCGGCTTTCTGTGAAAGCAAAGGACCTGGAAGAAAAGGGCAAAGGCAATGATCTTTCGGGAATGGCGGTCCTGTTGATTGAATTCAGGAAAGAATTGGAAGAACTTGAGAAATACGTGAAGAATGGGTATCGTAATGAGGCTTGACCTGATACGGGAGAGAATGATATGCGGATACTGGTTGTTGATGATGATTATGTTTCACGCGTGAAATTAATGGCAATCTTGAACCCTTACGGGCAGTGCGACAGTGCGCCGGACGGTGATATCGCGCTCAAACTTTGCGAGGCGGCGCATAAAGAACTTGTTCCTTATGACCTGATCACCATGGACATTGAAATGCCCGGGATGAACGGCCAGGCGGTTGTTGATCAGGTCCGCAAGATTGAGGAAGCGCTGAAGATCGACGGGAGCCAGGCGGTTAAGATTCTTATGGTAACCGTGAAGGCGGCGTTAAAGGATGTATCTACAGCGTATTACCGGGGCTGCAACGGTTATTTGAAAAAGCCTACGACGCCGGAGGATATCAAACATGCCCTGGAAGATATCGGGCTGGGTCTTGGCGCATAATCATAAAATGGGATGTTCTTTTTATGGATCATAAAATATTTTTTCCCCAGGAATTGGCCGGTGCTGTGGTGGATGCTTTTAGCGGTGTTTTTCATGCGCCGGACAGTGTTTCACACGATGAAATGCTTTTCGGTGTGGATGGTGTTTTAAGTACGATTTATATTAAAGGTGATATTGTTGGAAAAGTGTCGATTTTTTTACGGGCTCAGGGCGCGGCGGCTATTGTTGGCGCGATGTTGTGCGTAGAGGATCTGGCGCCGGAAGCACCTGAAACGCTGGATGGTATGGGTGAATTATTAAATATGATTGCCGGGCGGTTAAAAACGCGGCTTGATCCGCACAAGGTGAGTTTCGATATCAGCGAGCCTTCGACGCGCATGACGAGCATTGTGGCGCCTGGACGGTGGGAGAATAATCTGGAGCAGTCTTTTTCTGTGAAGGGCATTCATTTCAGAGTGCTCTTGTCATACCGCGTTGCGTCAAAAGAAGATAAAATTGAACCGGTGCCGGCGCCGCAAAAAATAAAGCTCACGGCGGCTGAACTTCTCAAGCAGGTGCTGGCGAAGAAAAAAACCTGACGGATGGGATATCGTCGCCGCGGCCATGGATGTTTTTACGTTAACGGCATTGTCAGACAAAGACGGTTCATGCATAATCCGGGGTTAAAATAATTTTTTGGGTCAATAATGGTATTTTGCGCTGTGGAACAAGAAAATAATTATTCCCGTGCGGCGGTCCGGAAGGTTGCGATTGTCGGCTTGCCCAATACCGGGAAAACCCACGTTTTTAATAATTTGACCGGGGAACACGGCATTGTTGCCAATTACCCCGGGACGACGGTTGAAATGCAGCGGTCTTTGGTCATGATCCAAGGCCAGCGCCACGAGATCATTGATACGCCGAGCATGCACAGCCTGTATATTCATTCGGAAGAAGAGGTTGCTGTACGCAGCATGATCCTGGTGGAAAAGCCGGATGTCCTTGTGCAGTGCATGGATGCGGGATTGTACAGGCAGTCGCTGTTATTGACAGCTGAACTGCTGGAACTTGAGATACCGATGGTTCTTGTGCTTAACACGATGGATGACGTGTCGCGTCAAGGTATTCAGATCGATTTTCAGGTGATGGAAAAGTTATTGAATGTTCCTGTGCTGGCGTCTATGTCTTTGCATGACCTGGGAAAGAAAGAGCTGAAGGCGGCCATCGGCAGGGCGAAAAAAGGTGTTGTTGATATCAAATACGGCTTCAGGATTGAGCACGGCATTCATGCGTTGACCGCGGCATTGCCCTTTGATATGGAGTTCAAGCACAAGATCGCGACGTTGCTGTTGCAAAAAGATCCGTTGCTGGAAAAGTTCCTGGAGGGGCGGATGGGTGCGGAGACGCTGGCGCCGGCGCGTCTTTTATTGAACAATATCCGCAGCCAGGTTCAAGGCAACTGGCGGCAAATGATTAATGATCGGCGGAATAAGTGGGCTGACAAGGTGTCGGCCGCCGTGCTCAGGAAGCAAAAAACCGGGGGGCAGGGTGTTGCTTATCATCTCACCCAGGCCAGCCGTCAGCCTTTTTGGGGTATTCTGATTTTTCTGTGCCTGATGGCGCTGGTTTATCTGGCGGTGGTGTATGTTTCGGGTGCGATGGACAGGATGATCAATTTTCTGGCGGTTGGGCCTCTCACGCGGTTTATCGCGGGGTTTGCTTTGCCGCCGTTCTGGAATGATTTTTTGATTGGCAATCATGGTGTTCTGACACTCGGTCTTTTTAATGCCGTAGGCACGGTCCTGCCGATCCTTTCCGTATTCTTTTTTATCTTCGGTTGTTTTGAGGATAGCGGGTATATCATCAATTTTACTGTTCTGACCAAGAATTTTTTTAAGAAGATAGGTGTTCCCGGCCATGCGATTACGTCGCTGGTTTTGGGTTTCGGCTGCAAGACCATGGCGACGTTAAGCACGCGCGGGCTCACGATCCGCAAGGAAAAATTTATTGCTGTTTTTTTAATTGCTTTTGCGATACCCTGCTCAGCCCAGCTGGGGATTTCCATGTCCATCCTGGCCCGTGTGGGGTTGAGTGCGTTCTTTATTGTTTTTTCAGTGCTGATTTTATGCGAAATCGGGGCAGGGCTTTTTCTGAATACGATCATCAAGGGCGGGGAGGAAAGCTGGTTTATCCAGGCGGTGCCTCCTTTGCGTTTTCCCGGCATGAAGGCGGTGGCGCGTAAAACGTATCATCGCATGACGGATTTCCTCAAGGAGGCGTTGCCGATTTTTCTCCTGTCGGCGCTGGGCCTTTTTGTGGCGGAGAAGGCCGGCCTGCTGGGGGTGGCCAAACAGGCGCTGACCCCCATTATTGTTGACTGGATGGGGTTGCCCAAAGATATCCTCGATGTATTTCTTTTGGCGCTGGCGCGGCGTGAAGCGGCGGCGGGGTTGATTCTCAAGATGGTGGATACCGGTGCGCTGACCTATATCCAATCGATCATTGCGGTGGTAGTGACAACGATTTCATTCCCCTGTGTGGCCAATGTCATGGCTATCGGCAGGGAGATGGGTTGGAAAACGGCCGTGATGATGACCGCGCTTATTTTTGTATCTTCATTCTTTCTTGTGGCAGGCTTGCGCTGGATCCTTGTCATATGCCTGGGGCCGTGATTCCCGGCAGGAACAATTCAATCAGATGGGCGGATGTTTATGGGTATAACGCGGAATGAAGAGCTGGATGAGCATCTCGAGCAGTTATGGTATATGAAAGAGCAGCAAATCATAACGGTTGATTTTATGAAAAAGGCGCTCAAACAAGCATTTGATCCTAAGATAGTCGACGCTCTTTCAGCTGCCGGATTGGTTGTTCTGGGGCCTGAAGCGTCTGCCATTCGCCTGACGGATACGGGAGAAGCGCGGGCGCGTCAGCTTATCCGGGCGCATCGATTGGCGGAGCGGTTGATCACGGATGTGCTGGGCGGGGGCGATCTGGAGCAGATTGCCTGTGAATTTGAGCATACAGTTTCGTTAGAGCTGGTCAATGGCATCTGCACATTACTGGGACATCCCAAAGAATGTCCTCACGGGATGCCGATTCCAGAAGGAGCGTGCTGCCGTTTGGCGCAAAAAGCCGAGTTCAGTTTTATTATTCCTTTAACGGATCTTAAGCCGGGAGAAAGTGCGCGTGTGGCGTACATTAATTGCCGTGATGACCGGCAGATTCATACGCTTGAAGGTCTTTGCATCCGGCCTGGCGCCATGGTCAAGCTTCATCAGGACTATCCGACGCATGTGATTGAGTGTGAAGGTTCCAGCATTGCTCTTGATAAGGCTGTTGTGGCCAATATTTCTGTTTGGAGAAATTTGCAGGAATCTAGTGTCCCTATGCCAGCGGTGGCCGTGCCCGATAAAGATACCCGTGGTGTCTTTCGAAAATTCTTTAATTATATTATCAGAAAAAAATAGTAGAATAAGGCGTCGCGTGTCAGGGTGTCCTTCAAAATCAGTGATCATCGGCAACGTGTGCGGGATATAAATCTTTCGGGTGTTTATGGAGAAATGATATGTTGTTGATAGCTGTGATTGGAGTTTTTATTATTGTATTCATGCTTGCGCTTTATTTGGCGTTTCGCGGGATCGCGGAAATGCAACAGGCTGCCAAGGTGCCGCTGGTTAGCGCGAATGAATTCAAGGGTAAATATGAAGCTGTATGCGCTGAGCTTGAAAAGATTAAACAGGAATTGGCGGATCATGGACGGGAAAAAGAGGCATTGATGGCAGCTGCGGCACAGGCACAAGAGCTATTGAAAGGCAATGAGACAAAAAAAGATGATGAGCTTCAAATGACGAATCAATTATTGCTGGAATATAAAGAAAAACTGGCGCGTTTTGGTGTTGATTATATGAAAATAAAAGCGGATATGGCAGAGGCCAATGACACCCTGGCGAAAAAGGATGCCGAGTGCCGGCAGTTGGGTGAAGAGGTTGTCCGGCTGAAGGAATTGCTGGAAACGCTTGGCCGGCAGTCGCAGGAATATAAGAAGAAGCTGGAGCAGGCGGGGGATGTGGAAGGGCTGCCGAAAGATACGGCTTAATGGTCGGTTTGTGGATAATAGAGGAGTTGGATTAAATTGAACTTTGGAAGTGTTAAATATATTGTTGTCGGCGCTGGTTTTTTCGGGGCGACGCTGGCGGAAAGGATTGCTTCGGTCCTGGGGGAGGCTGTGGTGGTGCTGGAGAAGCGCCCGCATGTCGGCGGCAACTCTTTTTCATCTCCGGACGCGTTGACGGGTATTGATGTCCATCGGTATGGAAGCCATATTTTTCATACGCGAACAGAACGCGTCTGGCAGTATATTAACCAGTTTTCATCTTTTAATGATTATCGCCACCAAGTTTACACGGTGCACGGAGACAGGGTTTATCCGATGCCCATTAATCTGAATACGATTAATCGTTTTTTTGGGACAACGTTAATGCCGGAGGATGTCCCTGCGTTTCTGGCGGGACAGGTTGATGCTATCCCGGTGCCGCGCAATTTTGAAGAGAAGGCATTGGGATGCGTCGGGCGCCGGTTGTACGAAGCATTTATTAAGGGGTATACCCGGAAGCAATGGGGGTGTGATCCTTCGCAGTTGCCGGCGGATATCCTGGCGCGGCTTCCTTTGCGGATGACAGCAGACAATCTTTATTTCGATGATCAGTACCAGGGTATCCCCGTTGACGGTTATGGTAAATTGTTCGAGAAAATGCTGGCTCATCCCAAGATCGAGGTCCGCCTGGGTGTGGATTTCAGGCAGGTGAAGTCATTCATTCCGGAGGATGCCGTTATTATTTACACGGGGCCGATTGACAGGTTTTTTGATTATCGTTTCGGTTTGTTGGGCTGGCGGGGGCTTGAGTTTAAAGAGGAGATCCTGCCGCAGGATGATTTTCAGGGTAACGCGGTGATCAATTACGCGGATGAAACGGTTGCGTATACACGCATCCATGAGTTCAAGCATTATCATCCTGAAAAAAAGGGCTGTTTTTCGGGTAAGACCGTGATTTATAAAGAGTATCCTGTTGCCGCCGGGCAGGAAGATGATCCGTATTATCCCATGAACCGTCCGGCAGATCAGGCGGTGTTGGCGCTGTACCGGCAGGAGGCGTTACGGCATCCGCGGGTTATTTTCGGCGGGCGCCTGGGCGGGTACGCTTACCTGGATATCGACCGGACGATCAGTCAGGCACTGGCGGTTTTTGATGCGCGGTTATCACAGGGACAGTTAATGGTAGTAGACGGAGGTGCGCGGCATGCTTGACCTTGTGGTAGTGATGCCGGTGTATAATGAAGCAGGGATCATCGGGAAGGTCGTTGTTTCGTGGGTCAGCATGCTGGAAACGCTGGGCATCACATATGAATTGCGTGTTTATAATGACGGGTCCAAAGACGGCACGACGGAGATCCTTGACAATCTTGCGGGACAATACGGCACGTTGCGTGTGTTTCATAAACCCAACTCGGGGCACGGCCCGACATTGATGATGGGATATGCCGCGGCGGCGCGTGATGCCGCGTGGGTGTTTCAGACAGATTCTGACAATGAAATTTCGGCGGATATTTTCCCTTCTTTCTGGCGGGAGCGCGCGGCCTGTGACCTGGTTGTTGCCTGTCGGAAGGGGCGTATTTTTTCATGGTCGCGCCGCCTGACAACCGGGGTATCATTCTGGACTGTCCGCTTGTTGTTCGGCAAAGGTGTTGATGATGTCAATGTTCCGTACCGCCTGATGCGCGCGCCGGTCCTGGCAGGTTTTTTGGCGCAGATACCGGCAGAGATGATGGTGCCCAATGTGGTGTTGACAGGGCTGTTTTGCCGGAGGGGCAAAGGGATTTATGTGATACCCGCGGCCTATGCTCACCGGCAGACGGGGGTTGTTTCCATCCGGCATTGGAAATTATTGCGTTTTGCTGTCTGGTCCTTTATTCAGACATTACAGTGTGCCGGGAGATATTCCTGTTGATGAAAAAAAGATTATTATGCCAGCGTTTTTGGGAATGGGCGGTGTTGGCAGTGATTGTTGCCCTGATGGTTGCCCGAATTATCCGGGCCGCTGAAGAACAGGGGTACGGCATTGATGAAATAGTTAATGTTCAGGCCGCCTATTCTTTCTTGACACAGGGTAATTACACCTCCATGGTTGAGGGTGCCGCTTTTCCTATGACAGGCATTTTCCCTCCGGGTATTTCCTCAGGTATCGTTGTAACCTGGCCTGCGGGGATCATCTTTGCGCTGCACGGCAATTTATTCCTTGCCCGTCTTTTGACAGGGCTTGTTGTGTTGGTGCAGATCCTTTTATTGAGCGGCTTGTTTTTGCGGCGGCAAGGGTGGTGCTGGCGGCACGGATTGCTGGGGGGGGCATTTCTCAGCGGCATTCTTTTTCAGTGGGTTCCGGTGGGGATGTGGTTTGTTTTGAGCCTGGGGGAATTGCAAGGGGTGCTGCTCGTGGCATGGGCCCTGTTGGTATTGCCGCGAAATCTTTGGGCCGCCAGTTTTTTAATGGGAGCGGCTGTATGGGGATGCAAATTCATGTACATGCCTGCCATGATGATGCTGACGGTTGCGGTGCTTGCATCAATGGAGGGGCGCATGGCGGCGCGTTTCAAGCGAGGGGCCATGATGGTGATTGTTTTTTTACTGCCGGTTGTATTGTGGCTGCTGATTATTGCCGCGCGTTTTGGAGGGGCGGAGGCCCTGGCGTGGCCCGGGCGGTGGGTATGGTTTGTGAAGCATGGATTTTCGGGATTTGACGGGGTGCAGGCGATACCGATGATGGGCAGGTTTACAGCGGGTGCGCTGGAATGGTCGCGGGATGCGCTGCCTGTCAAGCTGGCGGAGCTTGGCTTCTTTCTTGCGCCTTTTATTTTTACAGGAAGTGCGATGCTTGCGGGGCGCATGGCGCGCGTCTCCAGGGTCTTTTGGATTTATACCTTGTGCGCATGGGGGTGCATTCTTTTTTTGTTTGCCTGGTTTTTTGGGAAGAGTCCGACAATGTGGCCGCAGCATGCCCAGCCGGGGATGTATCTGGGTGTTCTTTTTATTGTTGTGTTTGGTGCTTCCTGGCTGGCAGATCTTGAGCTGCAGATCAGGTCATTGTCCCGGTATGTTATTAATGCCGCGC